>JACCUF010000008.1 GCA_013811975.1 Geodermatophilaceae bacterium
CCGTCGCCTCGGGCGAGTTGTCGGTGGGGCTGACCGGTGAGGTCGTCGTGGAGCGCCCGGCCAACCGCGAGCACGGCGATTACGCCAGCAACACCGCCATGCGGCTGGCCAGGTCCAACTCGCGCTCACCGCGCGATATCGCCGAACTGCTGGCCACGGCGTTGCGCCGGATCGACGGCATCAAGTCAGTCGAGATCGCCGGGCCGGGTTTCCTCAACATCGGCCTCGCTGCCGCCGCGCAGGGCGCCCTGGTCTCGACCATCGCCCAGCGCGGTGTTGCGTACGGCCGGACCGAGACCCTGGCCGGCCAACACATCAATATCGAATACGTCTCGGCCAATCCGGTCGGCCCAGTGCACATCGGGCACACCCGCTGGGCCGCCGTCGGAGACTCGCTGGCTCGGCTGATGGTCGCGACCGGTGCCACCGTGGTCCGCGAGTACTACTTCAACGACGCCGGGGCCCAGATCGATCGATTCGCGGCGTCCCTGGACGCGGTCGCGCGCGGGGAGCAGATCCCGGGAGATGGCTACCGGGGTGGCTACATCGCCGATGTTGCGGCCGAGGTGGTCCAAGCCAACCAGGGACTGCTCGAGGAGCCCCGGGAAAAGGCACTGGAGGTCTTCGCCCACGACGGCATCGAGCTGATGTTTACCGCCATCCGGAAGTCGTTGGCGGACTTCGGCGTCACCTTCGACGTCTATTTCAACGAGCGTGAGATGCATGCCTCCGGGGCGGTGGAGGCGACGGTGCGCAAGCTGCGCGATGCCGGGCACGTCTACGAAGCCGACGGCGCGGTCTGGTTGCGCACGACCGACTTCGGCGACGACAAGGACCGCGTCATCGTCCGCAGCGACGGGCGTCCGACGTACTTCTGCGCGGATCTCGCCTATTACGTCGACAAGCGGGAACGTGGCGCCGACAAGGTGGTGATCCTGCTCGGTGCGGACCACCACGGCTACATCGGCCGGATGCGCAGCCTGGTCTCCGGTCTCGGGGATAACCCGGACGAGACGCTGGAGATCATCATCGGCCAGCTGGTCAACATTCGCGGCGGAAAAATGAGCAAGCGGGCCGGAAACCTGTTGACCCTGGAGGAGCTGGTCGAGGCGATCGGCGTGGACGCTGCTCGCTACGCCCTGGTCCGGTCCTCGATGGATTCCACGATCGACCTGGACCTCGATCTCTGGGCCAGCCAGACATCGGACAACCCGGTCTTCTACGTCCAGTACGCCCACGCCCGGATCGCCTCGCTGCTGCGTAATGCTGCCGATCTGGGCCATTCACTGCCGCCGCTGGCCGGCGTACCGCTGGAACTGCTCAGCCAGGAAAAGGAGTCCGACCTCCTCGGCGCACTCGGGGAGTTCCCCCGCATC
The DNA here is from genome assembly GCA_013811975.1 of Geodermatophilaceae bacterium. Classification (GTDB taxonomy): domain Bacteria; phylum Actinomycetota; class Actinomycetes; order Mycobacteriales; family Geodermatophilaceae; genus JACCQS01. The sequence goes on from JACCUF010000008.1 coordinate 1,377, forward strand.
CTGGCCGCCGCGGCGCAGTTCCGTGCCCCGCACCGGGTCGCCCGTTATCTCGAGGCACTGGCCGGCACCTATCACCGCTTCTACGACGCCTGTCGCATTCTGCCGCGTGCGGACGAGGAGCCGGCTCCTGAGATGGCACCCCGATTGTGGCTGTGCGAGACCACCCGGACGGTCCTGGCCAACGGGATGGGCCTGCTCGGCGTCAGCGCCCCGGAGCGGATGTGAGGGCGCATCCGGCGGGTCCGTTGCACGCAGGCTTGGCCGTGCCCGAAGGCGCACCCGGGATCCCGGCCGATCTCAGCGAACTGGATCCTGCCGTCTGGCCGCGCAATGCCGAACGTCGCGATGGGGTGCTGCACCTGGCCGGCGTCGACGTACGCGATCTCGCCGCCGCCCACGGCACGCCGGCCTACGTTCTGGACGAGGCCGACTTCCGGTCGCGATGCCGGGACTTCGCCGAGGCCTTCGTCGGTGCCGACGTGCACTACGCGGGCAAGGCCTTCCTCTGCGGGCGGATCGCACGGTGGGTGGACGAGGAGGGCCTGTTCCTCGACGTCTGCACCGGCAACGAGCTGGCACTCGCCCTGGCTGCCGGCTTTCCGGCCGAACGTATCTCCTTGCACGGCAACAACAAGTCTCTCGACGAGTTGGATCAGGCACTGACCGTAGGCGTCGGACGGGTCGTCCTGGACTCAGCCGAGGAGATCGCCCGCATGGGTTTCCTGACCGAGGAGCGAGGTCTACGGGCAAATGTCCTGCTGCGTGCCACCGTGGGAGTCGAGGCGCACACTCACGAATTCATCGCGACCGCCCACGAGGACCAGAAATTCGGCTTCTCCCTCGCTTCCGGCGCGGCGCACGAGGCGATCGGCCGAGTCCTGGCCCTGCCGGGTCTGGAGCTTGTCGGAGTGCACAGCCATATCGGGTCACAGATCTTCGACACCGCCGGCTTCGAGGTCGCCGCCCATCGGGTGGTCGGCCTGCTCGGTGATATCCGTGATGAGCACGGCGTCGAACTGGTCGAGCTCAACCTCGGCGGGGGGTTCGGGATCGCCTATCTATCCGGGGACGACCCGGCCGAACCGAAGGCGCTGGCCGGCTCGTTGAACACCATCGTCACCGGGGAATGCGCAAACCGTGGGCTTCCCGTTCCGCGGCTGGCGGTCGAACCCGGTCGTGCCATCGCCGGCCCCGGGACGGTCTCCCTGTACGCGGTCGGCACCGTCAAGTCGGTGAACCTGGGTGGGCACTCCCGTACCTATGTGTCCGTGGATGGCGGAATGAGCGACAACATCCGCGCGGCGCTCTACGACGCGACCTACACCTCTGCGCTCGCCTCGCGAGCCGGAGCGGCCCACCCCAGACTGGCTCGCGTTGTCGGAAAGCATTGTGAGACAGGCGATATTGTCGTACGAGACACCTGGCTGCCCGAGGACATTGTCCCTGGGGACTTGATCGCTGTCGCGGCAACAGGCGCGTACTGCCGCTCGATGGCCAGCAACTACAACCAACTGGGCCGCCCACCGGTCGTGAGCGTCCGGGACGGACAGATGGACACCCTGGTACGCCGCGAGACCGCCGCGGACCTCTGGCGCCTGGATGCCGCCCTGTCCGAATCGCGGCCATCATGAAGGCCATTCGGGTGGCCCTGCTCGGTCATGGGGTGGTCGGCAGCGCCGTCGCGAAGCTCCTGGTCAGCCAGGGGCCCGATCTCGCTGCGCGGATCGGCCGTCCGGTGCAGTTGGCCGGAGTCGCCGTGCGCCGCCCCGACCGGCATCCCGACATCGCGCCCGAACTGCTCACCACCGACTCCGCGGCACTCGTGACCCGCGAGGACGTCGACATCGTCATCGAGGTGATCGGCGGGATCGAGCCAGCCAGCGGACTGATCCGCTCCGCGGTGAAGGCCGGCAAGTCCGTGGTCAGCGCCAATAAGGTGCTGCTGGCCGACGAGGGTGCGGCCCTGCACGCGCTGGCTGCCGAATCGGGTGTCGATCTCTACTACGAGGCCTCGGTCGCGGGCGCCATCCCGCTGCTGCGCCCGTTGCGAGAATCCCTGGCCGGAGACCAGATCCACCGCGTGCTCGGGATCGTCAACGGCACCACCAACTACATCCTGAGCCGGATGGATGCCACCGGGGTGAGCTTCGCCGAGGCATTGGACGAGGCAAGCGAGCGCGGCTATGCCGAAGCGGACCCCAGCGCCGACGTCGACGGCTTCGATGCCGCAGCCAAGGCCGCGATCTTGGCCGGCCTGGCTTTTCACACGCCGGTCAGCACCCAGGATGTACACCGTGAGGGCATCTCCGAAGTCAGCGCAGCGGACATCCGCGGCGCGAAGGAGATGGGCTCGACCATCAAGCTGCTGGCCATCTGCGAGCGGGTGGTCGGCCCGGAGGGCGAGAGTGTCGCCGTTCGGGTGCACCCGGCGATGATCCCGCGCACGCATCCACTGGCCGGGGTGGGAGATGCGTTCAATGCGGTCTTCGTCGAGGCGCAGGCCGCCGGTGAGTTGATGTTCTATGGACGTGGCGCCGGCGGAGAGCCGACCGCCAGTGCCATCCTCGGGGACCTGGTCGCGGTCGCCCGCAACCGTCTTGCCGGGGCGCCCGGACCGGGCGCGAGTGCCTACGCCGCGCTGCCGATCCGCCCGATGGCGCTCACCCCCACCCGCTATCACATCAGCCTCGATGTTGCCGACCGCGCGGGTGTGTTGGCTTCCGTGGCAAGCGAATTCGCAAGGCACGATGTGTCCATCTCGACTGTGCGTCAGGACGGCCGCGGGGACGAGGCGACCTTGGTCATCGTCACGCACACGGCTACCGACTCCGCTCTGGCGGCCACGGTGGACGGCCTTCGTTCCCTGGACATGGTCCGCGACGTCACCAGCGTCATGCGCGTCGAGGGTCTCTGATGTCGTCCACCGGTAGGCACGAGCCATGGCGCGGAGTGATCGAGGCCTACCGGGGTCGCCTCCCGGTCACCGACGTGACTCCGAACATCACCTTGTACGAGGGTGGTACGCCATTGCTGCCCGCACCAGTGCTGTCCGAGCGCACCGGCTGCCAGGTGTATCTCAAGGTCGAGGGCCTCAACCCGACTGGGTCGTTCAAGGACCGTGGGATGACCATGGCGATCAGCAAGGCGGCCGAGGAGGGCGCCGAAGCGGTGATCTGCGCGTCGACAGGCAACACAAGCGCCAGCGCGGCCGCCTACGCCGCCCGAGCCGGGATGCTCTGCGCGGTGCTCGTGCCCCGCGGCAAGATCGCCTTGGGCAAACTCGCACAGGCACTGGTCCATGGTGCCCGCCTGCTGCAGGTTGACGGCAATTTCGACGACTGTCTCGCCTTGGCCAGCAAGCTCGCCCAGGACTATCCGGTGAGCCTGGTCAACAGCGTCAACGACTATCGCGTGGAAGGACAGAAGACTGCCGCCTTCGAGATCGTCGACGCGCTCGGTGATGCGCCAGACATCCACTGCCTGCCGGTGGGAAATGCCGGCAACATCACGGCTTACTGGAAGGGCTACGTCGAGTACGCCGACGACAGAGTCGCCACCTCGCGGCCTCGGATGTTCGGCTTCCAGGCCGCCGGAGCCGCACCGATCGTGTTGGGGCACGTCGTGGAACAACCGTCCACCATCGCCACCGCCATCAGGATCGGGAATCCCGCGTCCTGGACCAAGGCCGAGCGGGCCCGGGACGAGAGCGGCGGACGAATCGACGCCGTCACCGACCGCGACATCCTTGCCGCCTACCGGTTGTTGGCGCGTAAGGAGGCAATCTTCGTGGAGCCCGCGTCAGCGGCCAGCGTCGCCGGCTTGCTCAAGTCGCACACTGCCGGGCTGATCGAGCCCGATCAACGCATCGTGTGCACCGTCACCGGCAACGGGCTCAAGGACCCGGACTGGGCCATCTCCGGGTCGGCAGCGCCGGTCACCATCGCAGTGGATGCCGAAGCCGCCGCGTCGGCGCTCGGGTTGGGCTGAGGCTGGGGCAGTGGGCAAGACCACCGGACCGGCCTCGGTGCGCGTACGGGTGCCGGCCACGAGCGCGAACCTGGGACCGGGGTTCGATTCCCTTGGACTGGCCCTGACCCTGTACGACGAGGCCATGGTCGGCCTGCGGTCCGACGACAAGGTGGTCATCGACATCGTCGGCCTCGGAGCCGATTCGTTGCCGCGCGACGAGCAGCATCTCTTGCTCAGATCGCTGCGTATCGCGGCGGAGCACTTTGGTCTCCACGTTGACGGCGTGGAGATCCGGGTGATCAACGCCATCCCACAGGGCCGAGGGCTGGGATCCTCCGCGGCGACCATCGCCGCCGGGGTCGCCGCCGCCTGGATGCTGGTTCCCGGTCACGATCGCCTGGATCCTGTCGCCGTGCTAGCCGTCGCGGCCGGTATCGAAGGTCATCCGGACAACGTCTCGGCCTGTGTGTACGGCGGGTTGACCATCAGTTGGCAGGGCGCTGGTCAGGCTGCGGCAGTGGCATTGCCGATCCACCCCGACATCGAGCCGGTGGTGTTCGTCCCGGGCCAGGAATTGTCCACCGATACGGCGCGTGGCCTGCTCCCCGACAGCGTCCCGCACGCGGATGCGGCATTCACCGCCGGACGCAGTGCGCTGCTGATCCATGCCCTCACGGCCGCCCCGGACCTGCTCCTCGAGGCCACCGAAGACCGCCTGCACCAGAGCTACCGTGCGGCGGCGATGCCGGAGACCACGGCCCTGCTCGATGAGCTACGCCGGCTTGGGATCCCGGCTGTCGTCTCAGGCGCCGGCCCCAGCGTGCTGGTCCTGTGCGGCGCCCAAGCCCAGGCCGAGCACAGCATGCAGTTGCGTCCTCCGCTGGGCTGGTCGCGGCATCGACTTGCCGTTTCGGCCGGCGCCGAGATCGCGGTCATCGACGACGGTAGGGAATAAGCTCGGGGAGCCCCCCGTTGTGCGCTACGACACCGGCCGTCTACGCTTACCGTGTCGCCGCCCCCAAGGGCGCGCCTCACGTGGAGCACACCGCCTGCGTCGTAACGTTCTCGCCGCCGCCGCGAAAGCTTCGCATCTTCCGATCAGGCTCTCCGACCCTTGACTCAGGTCATGGACGTAGGCCAGCGGCCCCGCGCCGCCCACGATTCGGGCGCACCACCAGTTGTGCACTACGCGCAGCCGACACACACCGCAGGGAAGGACCTGTACGTGACAGAAACCACAGACCTCGCGATCCCAGAGGCCTCGAGCCTTCCGCGGAGCGAGGCGGGCGAGCACCCCTCGGAGCCCAGCTCCAACGGCGCCGCCCCCGCCGCCACCTCTACCAGCGGGGCCAACACCGCACCCGCGAGTTCAACCGAGGCGGAGGCCAAGCCCCGGCGCCGCGCAAGCGGCCTGACCGGGCTGTTGCTGCCCGAACTCCAACAGCTGGCCGGTCAGCTGGGCATCGGTGGCACCGCCAAGATGCGCAAGGGTGACCTCTTGACGGCGATCAAAGCCGCCCAATCCGCACCATCAGGTGGCGAGACCAGCAAATCATCGCCCACCATCGCCCCGTCGCTGTCCAATGGCGACGCCACCGCACCAGCGCCTACGACGCCATCCTTGACCGCTCCCAGCGGCGGGCGCCGCCTGCGGACTGAGTCCGGCGAGCGCCCCGGCAACCGAGGCGCCAATGACCGTTCCGGGAGTGACCGGGGCTCCAACGAACGGGCGAACAACCGGCCCGATGGCGACCGTGGCGGCAACGATCGCGATGAAGCCACCGCGGACAATCGGCGCGGCAACCGGAGTGACAACCGCGGCAGCGACAGCCGCGGCAGCGACAGCCGCAGTGATGACAACCGGAACAA
>JACCUF010000102.1 GCA_013811975.1 Geodermatophilaceae bacterium
GCAGCTCGTCCAGTCGGTCGGCGATCCGTTGTCGCGACCAGCCCAGCAGCCGTGGCACCGTGGCGATGTTGCGTCCGATGGTGTGATGGGGAAAGAGGCCGACTTGCTGGATGACATAGCCGATCCGGCGTCGAAGGTCATCGGGATCGGCTCGGGTCACGTCCTCGCCCTGCAATCGGATGATGCCCGACGACGGCTCGATGATCCGGTTGATCATCTTGAGGGTCGTGGTCTTCCCGCAGCCTGAAGGGCCTACCAGGATGACTATCTCCCCCTCCGGGATGGTCAGGTCGAGCGCGTCGACCGCCGGCTTCTCCTGGCCGGGATAGTGCTTCGTCAGCTGCTCGAGGGCGATCAGGTCGGACATCAGCGGACCCCCTTTGAGGTGGTCAGACGGGACAAGAGGAGGAACGCTCCATCGAGCAGCATGCCGATCGCCACAACTCCTAGGGTGCCCAGCAGGGCTAGATTGACTGCGTTCGGGCTGGTGATGACCCGCAGACCAGCGAAGATCAGCTCCCCCAGTCCGGGGCCTCCGATGATCGTGCCCAGGGCTGCAACACCCACCAGCAGGACCGCGGACACGCGGACACCGACGAGGACGACCGGCCAGGCGAGTGGGAACTCGATGCTGAGTAGCCGACGCCATCGCCCCATCCCCACGCCCTTAGCGGATTCGACGATCGCGGCATCGACACCGTTCAGCCCAGTCACGGTGTTTCTCACGATGGGGAGCAGGGAGTACAGCACCAACGCCACGATCACGGGCACCGCGCCGATGGTCCCGAGCAGGGTGAGCAGAAGCGCATACATCGCCAACGAAGGCACAGTGAGAATCACGCCGCACACGTTTAATGCGGCGTTACGCAGGTGCGGCCGCTGGTAGACCGTAATGCCCAAGGCTATTCCGACCACTCCACCGATGAGCAGTCCCACGAGCACGATGACGAGGTGGTCGAGTGACAGTTCGAGGAGCCGATCGTAATTCTTGGCGGTGTACTCGAAGAAGTTCACGTCGGCACACCAAGGCTCATCAGCGGCGGACCGTCCGGGGCAGCATCGTTGCACGCTATCAGCCGGCGCGGGCTTCGGGGGCCAACCTTCACCCGCTCCAGAGGCAACCGTGTGTACGGCCGTATTCGCCGATCCAGGCCAGCGGCGCCCGGTTCTGCAACTCCGGTGCTGTGGAGGCTAGCTTCTCCCGATGATGGACGGTGTCGCGCTGGCTGCGGCGCGGGCGGCGGAATCCGTGCTGCTTGCCGGGGAGGCAGTCGGACCTCTACACGGGGTGCCGCTCTCGATCAAGGACGTCATCTGGATGCGTGGAGTGCCCGCAACCAACGGCGCCGTTGCCTTCCGCGACTTCCATCCGGCCGAGGACGCCGTGGTCGTGCGCCGCCTTCGCGCAGCGGGCGCCATCCCGGTTGGCAAGACGAACAATGCCGAGCTCTGTATGCATTCCCGACCGACAACGCCGTCCACGGTCTCACGCGGAATCCGTGGGACCTGACCCGCACGCCCGGCGGCTCAAGCGGTGGAGCCGGCGCGAGCGTCGCGCGCGGCTTGACGCCGGTGGCCATCGGCAGCGACGGCGGCGGCTCGATCCGCATCCCCGCCTCCTGTGGAGTGGCTGGGCTCAAGCCGACGTTCGGTCTCGTTCCGAGGGGACCTGCTTTCCGGGCTGGAGAACGCTGACAGTGAACGGCCCGCTCGCCCGCACCGTCCGAGACCTTGCCCTTGCACTCGACGTCATGGCTGGGCCAGACGCTCGGACGACCTTGCACTGCCTCCGTTGGGCGGGCGTTACCTCGATGCCGCTACGTCGCCGAGCATCGATGGTCTGCGCATCGCCGCCTGCGCTGAGCCGTCCCTCACCTCACTGGAGCCGGGCGTGCGCCGAGCGTTTCCGTCGCGCTCGATCGACTCGCCGACGCGGGCTGGCCGCTCGAGCTTGCCTGCCCCGACATCGCCGGCGTCTCGTCGTTGTGGAGCACGATCTCGGCTTGCGAAGGGTACGCAGCCTACGGCTGGCTCCTCGAGTCCGCACTGGAGCAGCTGCATCCCCTTACGGTCGAGCTCCTGCGCGCCGGCGAGCGGCACTCCCTGAGGGACTACTTCGACGCCCTCGAGGAGCGCACCCGCATCCCCCGCCGGTGGCTCGAACTATTCGAGCGCTATGACCTTCTCGTCACGCCGACCGTCGAGCTGACGGCGTTTCCCATCGGCGTCAGCGGCCCATCGGAGATCGATGGCCACCCGATCGAGCCCGAGACCAACCCGTGGGGTGTCTTCTCCGCCGCGCCCAACCTTACCGGGCAGCCGGCGGCCTCGGTCCCGTGCGGCTTCGATGATGATGGACTGCCGGTAGGGCTGCAGATCGTTGGCCGCCGTGGCGAGGATGACGTGGTCCTGGCCGCCTCGGCGGCCTTCGAGTCGCTCCTGCCCTGGCAGGGTGGCTACGACCGCGTGGGGACCTCCGCCGTGGTTGGCGTGGGCAGCGGGCAGTAGAGCGCCAGCACCTGCCGCCGGCTGTCAAGCAGTAGCGTTCAGCGCATATGTACACGCCGCCCGAGTTCGCTGAGACCGACGAGGTGGTGCTATATGCCGCCATGCAGCGGTATAGCTTCGCGACGATTGTCTCGGCCGCAGGCGGTCTGCCGCTCGCGACGCTGGCGCCGGTCGTGGTCCGCCGCGTTGGTACCGACCGGTGGACGGTCTGGAGCCACATGGCGCGCGCCAACCCGCAATGGCGCAGCTTCGCCGACGTGGACGAGGTGCTCGTCATCTTCCGTGGCCCTGATGCATACATCTCGCCTGCCTGGTACACCGACTCGCCAAACGTACCCACGTGGAACTACGTCGTCGTGCACGCCTATTGCCGGGTCAGGCTGCTCGTCGCGGGTGATCCACAGATCCACTGGATCCTCGAGCAGACCGTCAGCCAGTACGAAGCGCGGTTCGAGCGACCGTGGCGGCTCGACGTTCCCGACGAATACTTCGACCGCCTCGTCCAGGGCGTCCAAGGCTTCGAGCTCGAGGTGCGGCGGCTCGAGGGCAAGTCCAAACTGAGTCAGAACCAAGCACCCGAAAACCGGCTTGGTGTTATCGCCGGACTCGAGCCGCAATCCGACACCGGGGCGCAGGAGATCGCCAGGCTGATGCGCGAACGTTGAGTATCACCTCTCGGCAGGAGCGGGTCGTTCCGGGGAAGACCAGCTCGTCGCAGGGGCAGAAGAGGTAGGTCAGAGGTCGCCGTCCTCGCGCAGCAGCCGGTCCACCTCCCGGCGGATCAGCCCGAGTCTGGCCTCCTTGACCAGCGGGATCGCTCGACGACGGCGGGCGACTTGGGCCAGATCGATGTCCACGGTCAGCACCTCTTCGATGTCCTGCTTGGCCTGGGCGACGACCTCGCCCCACGGATCCACGACGTGCGAGCCGCCCCAGAAGTGCAGGTCTCCCTCGCTGCCCACTCGGTTCACGAAGACCACGAAGACCTGGAACATCCGGGCGTAGAACCGGGTGATGTCCAGCCAATATGTCTGGGAGTCATAGTGTTCTGGGAAGCGGCTCTGTCCACTGGCCGTGGGCACGAACAGGATGTGCGCCCCGTCCTGGGTAGCCAGGAAAGCCAGTTGGGGCTGCCAGGCGTCGTTGCAGATCAGGATCGCAGCCCGGTGGTCCTGCGGCAGCCCGAAGGCCTGCAACGATGGCCCAGGGGTGAAGTGTTTGCGCTCCTCGAAGATCGCGTACGTCGGCAGATACAGCTTGCGGTGGACGTGCAGCAGTTCGCCAGCCCGGTAGTAGGCGGCGCTGTTGTAGGTGAACAGGCCACGGCGTTGGGCTTCGACGAATCCCATGACGACGCCGGCCTCCCCTGCGGCCTTGGTCATCTGCCGGATCCGGGGGTCGTCCGGATGCAGCGACATGTCTTCATCGACCGTGCCGATCGAGTAGCCGCTCAGGAACAGCTCGGGAAAGACGACCAGATCGGAGTCGTTCGCTACCTCGGAGAGGACTTCCTCCGACCGGGACAGGTTAGCCGCGACATCGCCCAGCGCGGGAGCGAGTTGGGCCATCGTGATGCGCATGGCGCTGCTACCCGTGCGCCGGGGCGACGTGCACGGCCAATTGCTGCCCGTGCTCGCGAAGCCGGTCCAGGACCGCGTGCATGGCGCTGTGGTCGAACCGGCTGGCCGGCCCCTGCAGGCCCAGCATCGCGACCAACTCGCCACCGGCAGCCAGGACCGGTACGGCAATGGCGTTCAGCTCGCTCTCTCGCTCTCCCAGCGCTTGGG
>JACCUF010000133.1 GCA_013811975.1 Geodermatophilaceae bacterium
GCCAGCGAGGCATCGATCTGGCGCTCGGCTTCCTCGTCGTCCTCGGTCCACACCTTCGTCGCGATCAGCGTCTCGCCGCGCCGGTCCCCGAGCGCCTTGCCCACGACGGCCTCTGCTCTGCCGTACATCGGCGAGCTGTCGATCAGCGTGCTACCCGCGTCCAGGGCGGACTGGGTCACCTGGTTCGCCAACGGCTGCCCCCTGCTGGGAACGTCAAGCGTGCGTGAGGTGCCCATTCCGACGACGGGAACGAACAGCGCGGCGATGGGTCGGTGCTGCATGAGGGCCTCCTCGGGTTGTTGAGCAGACTACGTAGCACCGGGTCGTGACACAGTGGGTGAGGTGTCCACGGTCCACGAGTTCGACCGAATCACGGTTGACCATCTGCGCGAGCGGGGCGGGCTGAACTGGTCCACCTATCCCGACGCCCTCGGGTCCTTCGTGGCCGAGATGGACTACGGGTGCGCTCCAGAGATCATCGAGGCGCTGCACGCCGGCGTGGACGGCGTGCGCTTCGGCTATCTGCCTTCGGTTCTGGTCGCGGAGATGTCGCAGGAGTGTGCGGGCTGGCTGGCTGAGAGCTACGGCTGGAAGGTTGCTGCCTCTGACGTTCGCCCGGTCGGGGATGTCATCGCCGGCTTCGAGATCGCGGTCGAGCATTTCTCCACTCCAGGCAGTGCAGTCGTCGTACCGACTCCGGCGTACAAGCATTTCCTGGACGTCCCCCTGCGCTCCGGACGCAAGGTCGTCGAGGTCCCGATGGTCCTGGTCGAAGATCGCTGGGAGTTCGATCTCGACGGGCTGGACGAAGCCTTCTCCGCAGGGGCCGGACTGCTGGTCCTGTGCAGCCCGTACAACCCGTTGGGTCGGGTGTTCACCAGGGCGGAGCTGCTGGCTGTCTCCGAGGTGGTCGAAAGCCACGGTGTACGCGTCTTCGCCGACGAGATTCACTGCCCGCTGGTGCTCCCGGGGGCGGCGACGCACATCCCCTACGCGACGGTGTCCACATCCAGCTCCCAGCACACGATCACCGGCTTGTCCGCCTCGAAGGCATGGAACCTCGCCGGCCTGAAATGTGCGCAGATGGTGCTGACTAACCAGGCCGACCGCGAGACGTGGGCCGGCCTTGGGCTGGCCGCCGAGATCGGGACGAGCAACCTCGGCCTGATCGCGAATACGGCGGCCTTCCGCTCGGGTGGAACCTGGTTGAGGGAAGTTCTCGGCTATCTCGATGGCAATCGGTCCCGGCTGGGCGACCTGCTCGCCGATCGCCTGCCCGAAGTTCTCTATCGGCCGCCGGAGGGCACCTACCTGGCCTGGCTCGACGTCACCTCGCTGGGCCTGGGTGATCGGCCGGGCAGCTTCTTCGCCGAACACGCCGGGGTGGTCTTCACTGAGGGTGCGGACTGTGGGGATGCCGGCCGCGGCTGCCTGCGGCTGAATCTGGCTACCCCGCGGCCGATCCTGGACGAGATAGTGAATCGAATGGCCAGTGCTCTCGCGCGACGCTGATCCCGCTGCGACCGTGAGAGGTGTCGGCTCGGTGATTGCGCCGGTCCTGGCCGACGCATCGGTACGGGCGGCCCATCGCCGGGCCGTCTGGGTTCTAGCCGCGGCGCAGGTCGCCGGCGGACTAGGGATCGGCGCCGCGATCTCGGTCGGCGCCCTACTCGCACTCGACATCTCCGGCTCGGAGATCCTGGCCGGGGGTGGATCGACGGCGGTCGTGCTCGGAGCGGCGCTGCTGGCTCTGCCGCTAGCTGCCGTGGCGGCCCGCTCAGGACGTCGACGCGGCCTGAGCCTGGGCTGGGGGTTGGCGGCGATCGGCGCTGCCATCGTGGTACTCGCAGCCGTCCTCGGCTCCTACCTCGTGCTCCTACTTGGCATGCTGTTGACCGGGTCCGGCACTGCAGCGAGCCTGCAATCTCGATATGCGGCAACCGATCTCGCGCTCCCGACCAAGCGAGCGAGGGATCTGTCCCTGGTTGTCTGGTCGACGACCCTCGGGACCGTGCTCGGGCCCAATCTCAGCGAGCCCGGCCGGGTGGTCGCGGAGGTATTGAACATCCCCCCACTGGTCGGGCCGTTCGTCTTCGCCGCCGTCGGGATGGTGGTGGCTTCGGCGCTGATCCTGACGCTGATGCGGCCCGATCCGCTACTGCTGTCCCAACAACTGGAGACCGACCAATCGCCCAGGGGTGCGACCACCCATCCATCCGGCCCGGACACGGGCGCACCGCCAGCCTCGGTCTGGTCGACCGTGTGGCGCAACCCAGCTGCACGCCTGGGTATGTCGGCAATCGTGCTCAGCCATGCCGTGATGGTCGCGGTGATGACCATGGCGCCGGTCCATCTCACACAGCACGGGGCCACGTTGACCATCGTCGGACTGACGATCAGCCTGCACATCGCCGGGATGTTCGCCTTCTCACCGATCTTCGGGTGGTTGGCCGACAAGCGTGGCCGAGTCGTGACGATCGTGCTCGGCCAGGGACTCCTGGGAGCCGCGGCGCTGACCGCTGGAACCTCAGGGGAGTCCGAGCCTCAGTTGATGGTGGGCCTGGTCCTGCTCGGCCTGGGGTGGTCGGCGGGACTGGTGGCCGGGTCCACCCTGCTCGCGGAGTCGGTCCCGATGGCCGTCCGTACCAGGGTGCAGGGAACTTCGGACCTGGTCATGAACCTGGTCGGTGCCGCCGGAGGTGCCCTGTCCGGTGTGCTGTTGGCTCTGATCGGCTTCGGTGGGCTGAACGCGGTCGCCGGGGCGCTGATCTTGCCGACCCTGCTGTTCACGCTCATCGGCCGACGTCATGCATAGCCCGGCCAACATTGGATCCCTGCAAGCCGCCGAAGCGCGGTAGCTTGTCAACACAGACCTGTACGGCACTCAGAGGGGAGCTAGACCATGGAAGCAATCGGCAAAGTCACCACGTGGGTTCTGCTGGCGGCTGCGGCCGGAGCGACGGTTGTCGGCGTACGGTCGATCCCAGACGTTCGGCGGTACCTGAAGATCCGATCTATGTAGGTCGGGACCCAACACGGGCGCATGGCGCCATGCCTCGCTGAACCACGAGTTCTGCTGGTGCCTAGCCTGGTTGTGCAATCGGAGGTAACGCGTGCCTGACATCGTCAGCGGGCCGGTTCTGTTCGCTCGCTATGCCTACCCGCCGAACTCGCATGGGTACTGCGGGCCTAACGACCACACCGCCTTCTTCGAGTCAGGTGTGGCGAAGACCGATGACGGTGGACTGCGGGCCATGTCTGCGCAATTCGCCGGAGCTTGGCCCTACCTCGAGTTGATCGCCGAGGCAACCGGGCTGCCCGATCCACTGGACCGCCGGGTGGTCGAGGCGTACTGGGTGGGCAGCCCGCGGCTGGATCTGGTCAGCACGCACGCGGTCGGTAACTCGATGGAGCAGCGGTTCCGCCCCATGACCGGGTCAAAGTTCTTCACACTCAACGAGAGCGTGCTGGCCGGCGGCGTACCGCACCACAGTTTCGCGGTGTTCTGCATCTACCCGTGGACCGGGCTGCTCAGTGAACGGCGACGAGCAAAGCAGGCGCTGACGGTCCTGGACCGGTGTCGGATCCGATGGGGTCAGGTGCTTGCGGTGCACGGCGATCAGGTTGTCGTGGAGTCCGCACCGTTGACCTGGGACGGTCACCGTCTCGATTTCGGTCCGATCGAAACCGAGACCGTGGTGCGCTCGATCGACGGTGCCAGCATGATTCCCGAGTTGAAGATCGGGGACTGGGTTGCGCTGCACTGGGAGTGGGTGTGCGACCGACTGACCGAACGTCAGGTCGGTTATTTACGTGCCTACACCATGCGGCACATGCGGATCGTCAACGACGGGAACCTTCACTCCGGTACGGCAACGCTGCTCGGCGTCTGAACCGGAACCGGGCCGCACCCGCAGCGGCCACGAGTGCCGAAGGCTCCATGTGACCTCGTCCCCGCGGCGCTGCCGGGGCGGGCCCGGTTCACGGAGCAGAACTCGGCCCTGAGTCGTGTCTAGCAGATAGTCCGAGTGCGGGCCGCGGAAGAAGACATCGCCGATTCGAGCAGATCGATCCCCGCCTAGGCGCGCCCACTCGGGTCGTACGAGCAGCTCGCCGCCATCGGTTGTCGTCAGAACCGAGCTGGGGCCCGTGAGCTGAGCTGCTAACTGACTCACCGGCTCGTCGTAGACCTGCTGCGGTGTGCCCACCTGGATGACCCGTCCGGCCGCGAGCAAGGCGACCCGATCGGCCAGCCCCAGGCTCTCCTCCGCGTCATGGGCTGCATAGACAGCCGCGGCGCCGGTATCGCGCTGTCTGGTGACCAATTCCTCGAGGAACACACCTCGGACGTGGGTGTCCAGATGCGCGGTCGGCTCGTCGAAGAGATACAGCGACGCCTCCCTGGCCAGCGCACGGGCCAGGCCCACCCGCTGCTGTTCCCCCCCGGACAACTCGGCCGGATGGCGTTCGGCGAGATGACCGATGTTCAGCCGCTCCAGGATCCGCTGCGCCTGCGCCCGCGCATGGGCGCGCTTTTCGCCACGCCGGCGGGCGGGATAGGAGACGGTGTCGAGCGCAGTGAGGTGCGGCCACAGGGCGTAGTTCTGGAACACCATGGCCAACTCGCGCCGTTCCGGCGGAACGGAACTGGTCGCGCATGACACGCATCGCCCGTTCAGCCAGACTTCTCCGGCTCGCGGCGGGTGAAAGCCAGCCACGGTGTGCAGCAGTGTCGACTTGCCCGAGCCAGACGGACCGAGCAGCGCCAGTACCTCGCCGGGTGCGACGTTCAGGTCTACCTCTGCCAGGGCGGTCACCTCGCCGTAGGCAACCGTGAGCCCGCGTATCTCGAGCGGGTCAGCCGGCATGAGCCAGCTCCGGGGCACGGTCGGTGGAGGTCACGGCGGTGCCGTGGTTCGGCGCACGGTTGAGCCGTCGGATCACGAACCAGAACGCCAGGGCGGGCACGAGCAGGACCAGCGTGATCACCACTGACAACGCGGAGGTCGCTCCGACCTGACCGAGTTCGGCGCTGTTGAGAACGACGACAGCCAGCGTTTCGCTGCCCGGTCCGTACAACAGGCTCGACATGGTGACTTCGTGCAGGGCGGTGAGGAAGCAGACCAGCCAGGCGGCCAGCAAGGCCGGCGCCAGGGGGCGCAGGACTACGGTACGGATCGTGGTGAGCGGCCCCGCCCCGCTGATCCTCGAGGCGTGCAGTTCGTCGGGCGGTAACCGATCCAGGGCGCCGGAGATCGGCCGGTGCGCCACCGCCCAGAGCTTCGCGATGTAGGCAAGCAGGATGATGGTCAGGGTTCCGCCGATCCAGCGACCGTAGGCGATGATCATTCCGAGTGCGAGCGTAGAACCCGGCAGGACCAGCGTGAGCGTGACCAGCGTGGCCACACTTCGCCCCGATCGCCTGCGCTCCAGCGCAGCAACCAGCCCGCCGAGCAGCACCAGAATCGAGGCGGCGCAGGCCGCGAGCCCAAGACTGCGAGTGAGTGCCTCGGCACTGCGGCTGGTGATGATCAGCGTGAAGTTGTCCAGCGTCCAGTTCGGCGGAGTCGGCGGCAGGCCCACCGCCTTGGTGACAGCCGTCGCGAGGAGCGCAAGAAGCGGCAGGCCCACGGCTAGCAGGCAGTAGCCGGCGATACCGGCTAGGACAGTCCAGCGGCTGGCTGTTCGGCCGCCTGATGCCGAGGAAGGGTCGGTACTGGCGACCCGCCTGACGCGCAGTCGCGGACCGAGCAGGGCGTCGGCGGGTGCTACGACGATCACCGCGATGACCACGAGGAGCAGGGCGAGGGTCACCGCCTCGACGAAGGCCAGGGGATCGCTGCTGCGGGCAAGATTGGAATAGATCCGGGTGCTGATCGTGGTGAACCCAGCGGGGGAGCCCATCACCTGCGGGATGGCAAACGTGCCAAGAGTGAGGACGAAAACCAGGACGGCGGCGGTCGCCGTGGCCGGGCGGATCAACGGCAGGGTGATCGTGCGCAATACCGTGAGCACGCCGGCCCCTGACACCCGCGCCGCACGTTCCATCGCAGGCTCGGCACGGGCGGCAAGGCCGACTGCAGTGATCAGGTAGACCAGCGGGACGGCGTTGACGGTGACCACGACGGTTACCCCGAGGGCTCCCTGAACGCCGAGCCAGTGCAGGCCGAACACATCGTCGGTGAAGCCCGCTCGACCGTAGGCCCGCAACCAGCTGTAGCCAAGGACGAAGTCGGGTACCAGTACCGGCAGCAGGACCGCCACTCGCCAGAACGACCGACCCGGTAGGTCAGGGCGGCGCAGCGCGAGGGCGATCAGGGTGCCCAGCGGCACAGCGAGCACGGTGACCGCTACGGCCAGGACGAAGGTGTTCCGAACGGCGGTGACCAGGCCTGCAGAGGTGAGGATTTCCACCAGGTCGGCGCCGCCCTCGACCCAGACAGTGCGGGCCAAGACGAACAGCGGCACCAGGACGACCGTGATGGCCGCGAGGGCCACCAGACCTAGGGTGATACTCCGGAGGCCGGGGGGACCTGCGACGGGTCTCAGCTGCCGAAGATCTCTTGGTAGTCGGCCAGCAGGCTTTCCTTCTCATCGGCCAGGGCCGCCCAGTCGGGGAAAACAATCGGTGCGTCCTGCGGGATCTCGGGACCGGAGATTCCCTCCAGCGACGGATAGGAGCCGGCCTCCGCGATGACCGTCTGGCCTTCCTCGCTGCTGATGAAGGACAAAAAGGCCTTCGCGGTGTCGGGGTTCGCCGACTCAGTGGCAAGGGCAGCCGGGCCGTAGATGGCGATCGCGCCCGGCTCGGGCCAGACGACCTCGATCGGAGACCCATTGTTCTGTGCGGTGTAGGCGGATTGCGAGATGGTGATACCCGCCGGGTAGACCCCCTCAGCCACGCCGGTCGTGACCTCGTCGGGGGTGTTGACCTGCGCAGCCCCGTTGTCCTTGAGGTCCTGGTAGTACTCGATCCCGAAATCTGGATCCTGCGAGAAGTAGCCCAGGGCGCCAAGGGCAGAAGCAGCGTAACTCGGGTCCGGTACGGCCAGCCCGGCGTAGTCATCGCCGGTCAGGTCGGACCATGACTCAGGGACAGGAACGCCGTCGCCCGAGATCCCGACCATGTAGAGGACAGCCACACCGACGTAGTCATCGGTACCGAAATCTTCGGCGATCTCGGTGTCCGGAGTCCAACCGCCGACGAGATCCTGGTCCACGAAGTCCTGCATCGTCAGCGGGTCGCACGCCCAGATAACGTCAGCCTGCAGGCCACCGGAGCGCACGTCCCCGGCCACTCGAGCGTTGAGGTCGGCAGTAGGTGCCCGGTAGAGAT
>JACCUF010000149.1 GCA_013811975.1 Geodermatophilaceae bacterium
ACCTCACCCCCCGCTGATGCCGACCCAGTTCTGGATCAACCAGCCCGAGATCGAACCCCAAATGAACTGACCGCACTTGTCTCAGTTGACTTGACAGATTCCGATCAGAGCGAACGCAGGCCCTCCCTGTCAGGCTGTTGTGAGACACCCCGGAGCCCCCGGGTCCACCGTGGAGGGTGGTGACAGGAGACGGTTTCATGAGTGGCAGCAGTCCAGTTCCCTTCGGCGCCGAGGACGGTCCGGTGACCGGCGGCTCAGCAGAGGCTGTGGATCCGGCGGCTCGTCCGTTCCGGCGCTCGTTCACCGCGGCCTACCGGGCCAAGGTGGTCGCCGAGTACGAGGCCGCCCCGCACGGCAGCAAGGCTGCGGTGTTGCGCCGTGAGGGCCTCTACCAGTCCCAGATCCGGGAGTGGACGCGCGCGCGGAACGCGGTGACCCGTGGCGCCTCGGTCCCTCGACGGCCACATCGCGCCAGCGGGGCCGGCAAGGACGATCCCGCGCGGCTGCGGGCCGAGAACCAGCGACTGGCGCGCGAGCTTGCCAAGTCGCAGGCGGTGGTGGAGATCATGGGAAAACTGCAAGGGCTCTTGGAACACATCTCCGAGAGCACGGACACGCCACCCTCGTCGAGGAAGCGATGACCGCGACGTTCACCGAGCTGCGTGCGGCAGCGGTGCCGATCAACCGGTCCTGCGCCCTGCTCGGCCGGGCCAGGGCCACCCACTACCGCCACGCTCGCGGACCGGTGCACGGTCCACGACCGGCGCGACAGGTGCCCGAGAACGGGCAGGCGCTCTCCGCGGCCGAGCGGGCGGCGGTGCTCACGCTGATCAACACCCCTGCGTACGCAGATCTGGCGATCGGCCAGATCTGGGCCCGAGAGCTCGACGAGGGCCGCTACTGGTGCTCGGCATCGAGCATGTATCGGATCGCCCGGACGGCCGGCCAAAGCCGCGAACGACGACGCCTGGCGACCCATCCGGCCAACGTCAAACCCGAGCTGCTCGCCGACGGACCCTCCCAGGTATGGACCTGGGACATCACGAAACTGCGCGGCCCGGCCAAGGGGATCTTCTACCAGCTCTACGTGCTGATCGACATCTACTCTCGGTTCAACCCGTCCTGGATCATCTCCCCGGTCGAGGACTCCGCGCTGGCATCCGACTTCATCGCCGAGGCCATCGACCGCAACGGCGCGACCCCGCACACCGTGCACGCCGACCGCGGCACCTCGATGACCTCCAAACCCGTCTCGGCGCTGCTGGCCGACCTCGGCGTGACGCGCTCGCACTCAAGGCCTCGGGTGAGCAACGACAACCCGTTCTCCGAGGCACAGTTCAAGACCCTGAAGTACCTGCCCGAGTTCCCGAAAGCCTTCGCCTCACTGGCTCACGCTCGCGAGTTCTGCGCCGGCTTCTTCCACGAGTACAACTACATCCACCGGCACTCCGGGATCGCCTGGCACACCCCAGCCTCGGTCCACTTCGGCACCGCCGACGCCATCGACCAGGACCGGCAGAACACCCTCACCGCCGCCTACCACGCCCACCCCGAGCGGTTCGGCCACCGACCGCACCCGCCGGTGATGCCGACCCAGTTCTGGATCAACCAGCCCGAGATCGAACCCCAGATGAACTGACCGCAACTGTCTCAGTTGACTTGACAGATTCCGGCCCGACCCTTCTGGGGCGCCCTGGCTGCTGATTGAGATGCGCGTTCTGGTCGCTGTTTACGGATCCGTCGGCGGGGTGTTCCTTCGGGCCACGACATTGCTCGCGTGCTGAAGGAGGAAGTTGATGAAGGATCGGATCCCGCGCGGGTGCTGACGGCATTACTCGGCGCCGCGATGATCAGCGCGACAACGGTTACCGCCCCCGGGAACTCCCTGGTGGGGCCGCCGGCTGCCACGGCAGCCCCTCAGAGCTGCCCGACACCGAAGAGGTACGTGGTGACCAATGTGCCCGCTACGGTCTCGAGAAACGTGGCCCTCACCTTCGATGACGGTCCTTC
>JACCUF010000098.1 GCA_013811975.1 Geodermatophilaceae bacterium
GGCATTGCCGTGCACGCCATGTGACTCGTCCAAGGCGAGCAGGGTTTCGGCCAGTGTGTCGAAGGCGTTGTCGTCGTCGAAGGCCCCCGGCACGAATTTGCAGGCCGCGGCGACTCGGTTCCAGACGACCTGGCGCCACGGCGTACGGGCGTGTTCCTTGGCGGCCTTGTGCGCGAGGTCGATGAATTCCCCGTCCCCCCAGTCCCGCCTGGCGAACCCGAGCAGCACGAAGCTTGTCGGCAGCAGGCCACGGTTGGCCAGGTCATAGACCGCCGGCAGCAGCTTCTTCTGGGCGAGGTCGCCGGTGATGCCGAAGACGACCAGTGCGCACGGGGGAGGGATACGAGGGAGCCGTCGATCCGCAGGGTCCCGGAGCGGATTCCCGGGGCGTTGCTGGGGTTTTCCCTTGGCTCCCTTGGCTCCCTTGGCTCCCCGTGCAGATCCTCGGGTTTCTGCGGCCATGCAGACTAGCCGACCCTCTTGAGCTCGTCACTGACGGAGGTAACGAGGTCATCCCATGACGCTTTGAACTTGTCGACGCCCTCCGTCTCCAGGGTCGTGAACGCGTCGTCCATGTCAACTCCGGCGGCCCGGATCTGCTCCATGACCGTGGCAGCCCATTCGTACTGATTCTGAACCGGAGTGCCGATCTCACCGTGGTCGGCGTAGGCCTGAAGGGTCGCCTCGGGCATCGTGTTCACCGTATCCGGGGCAACCAGTCTACTGACGTAGAGCGTATCGGGGTAAGCCTTGTTCTTGGTCCCCGTGGACGCCCAGAGGGGACGTTGCACGTTGGCTCCCTTGGCGGCCAACTTCCTCCAGCGATCGCTTGCGATGACCTCCGCATACGCCTGGTAGGCCAGGACGGCGTTGGCTACGGCGGCCTTACCCTGCAAGGCCGAGTCCGCACCTACGGCCTCCAACCGCTTGTCGATCTCGGTGTCTACCCGGGAGACGAAGAAGGAAGCCACCGACTCCAGCCCGTCGAAACCGGAGGAGTTCTCAGTCTTCGCTCGTCGTTCCAGGCCGGTGAGGTAGGCGTCCATGACCAACTTGTAGCGCTCGACGCTGAAGATCAACGTGACGTTGACGCTGATTCCCAGGGCGATCGTGTCGGTGATGGCGGGCAGGCACGCCTCGGTGGCCGGAATCTTGATGAACAGGTTCGGGCGGTCCACCAGCCACCACAGTGACGTTGCCTCGGCAAAGGTTGCGTGAGTGTCGAAGGCCAGGCGCGGGTCGACCTCGAAGGAGACCCGACCATCCCGTCCAGTGCGCTTCGCGGTCGCGGCCAGGACGTCGCAGGCCGCCCGAACGTCGTAGGCGGTGATCATCCGGAGCGCCTCGTCGATGGCCACCCCGCGCTTGGACAGGTCGGAGATCTGGTCGTTGTAGATGTCCGAGCCACTGATCGCGGCGCCGAAGATCGTCGGGTTTGTGGTGATCCCGACGACGCTGCGCTCCGCGGTCAAAGCAGCCAGCCCGCCACTGTTGATTCGGTCACGGGACAAGTCGTCCAGCCACACGGCGACTCCGTGCGAACTGAGGTCGGCCAGTTGGGGGTTCTGGGTCATAGGAGAGCTCCCTCTACGCGATGTGTGGATGTGGCCGATCAATCGTTCCCCGCTGAAGCCGCGGTCATGCTCTCGCGGGCCGCCGAAACCACTGCCTCGGGGGTGAAGCCGAACTCCCGGAAGAGCACTCCGGCGGCAGCGCTGGCTCCGAAGTGCTCCAGCGAGACCGATCGTCCGGCATCCCCGACGATCTCCCGCCAACCCTGAGCGACTCCCGCCTCGACGCTGACCCGGGCTCGGACTGAGGGCGGCAGCACGCTGTCCCGGTAGTCGCTGTCCTGCTCGTCGAACCACTCGCGGCAGGGCATCGAGACGACCCGGGCGGCGATGTCCTCGCCGGCGAGCACGTCGCGCGCTGCCACGGCGAGGGAGAGTTCACTGCCGGTGGCCACCAGGATGACATCCGGTTCCCCGTCGGTGTCGGCCAGGACGTAGGCACCGCGAGCGGTTCCTTCGGCCGGCGCGTAGC
>JACCUF010000166.1 GCA_013811975.1 Geodermatophilaceae bacterium
CCGCCACTGGCCGCGTAGACCAGCCGCGGTTCGTCGGTCTCCACCCCCCAGGTCCCGACCTGCGACTCCTCGGCCGCGAACGGCCAGGACAGGTCGCCATGGAAGATGTTGCCGCCCGGCATGGCCAGGGCCGCCTCGACATCCAGGGGCGAGGCCGCGTGCAGGCACAGTTCGCCGGCCGCGTCCCGGGCCAGGCAGTCCGCCAACGGCTCGGCGAGGATGCTGTCCAGCCCCTCGACGGCCAGCCGGGTGGCCTCGGCCCGTACGCCGTCGTTGTCCTGATCGAAGAGCGCCGTCGGCGTATGCAGGCCGAACAGGGTCAGGGTCTGGTATCCGGCCGCGTGCTCGGAGTGGCCGAGGATCGTCGGGTCGGCCAGCGAATGGCAGTAGACCTCGAACGGCAGCGGGTCCGGCAGCCGGCCGGACGAGGCGGCGGCGTAGGCCGCATCGAGTTGGCTGGCGGACTGGTTGACGTGCAGTGTGCCGGCGAAGGCGAGTGCGGGGTCCATCCCGGAACGCAGTTCTGGCAACCGGGTGAGCACCATGTTGATCTTCAACTGAGCACCGACCGGGCGGCCTCCGGGCGTACGGCCGCGCAACGCGTCCATCACCTGCGGCGCGACGCCGGACACGACCGCGCCGGCCGAGATCAGCTGCGCCGTACCGGACTCGTCGATCCACCTGACCTGCGCACCGTCGCCGTCCACGCCGACCGAGGTGACGTTCGCGCCGACGGTCAACTCGGCACCGAATCGCCGGGCTGCCTCGGCCATCGATGCCGACACCGCGCCCATCCCGCCGATCGGCACCCGCCACAGACCGGAACCGTTGCCGATCAGGTGGTAGAGGAAGCACCGCGCAGCCAAGCCGTCGGTGGCGTGCAGGTCGGCGAAGGTCCCGATCAGGCCGTCGGTCAGCGCGACCCCGCGTACCTGGTCGTTGGCCAGTGACCGGCCCACGAAGTCGGCGAGGGGAAGCTCGCGCAGATCGGTGAGCAGGTCGGGGTCACGCAGTCGGGACTCGATCTCCGTCAGGGTGCCCAGCGGTTCGAGCAGGGTCGGGGCCAGGTCCTGGGCGAGGGTCTCGATCCGGGCGTAGAAGGCCTGCCAGGCGTCGTAGTCGGCGTCGGTGCCAGTGAGTGCGAGGAAGGATGCGCGGGTGAGGTCGCCGGCCGGTCGTTCGACGAGCAAGCCGACATCGTTACCCGACCGGCGCAGCGGTGTGTACGACGCGATCGTTCGGTCAGCCAGGGCGATCGTAAGGCCGAGGTCGGCGATGATCTGATCGGGCAGCAAGCTGACGAGGTAGGAGAACTTGGACAGCCGCACGTCCAGGCCGGGAAAGACCGCTTCACTGACGGCGGCCCCGCCGACGTACCCCAGGCGTTCGAGCACCCGGACAGACTTGCCGGCCTTGGCCAGGTACGCCGCAGCAACGAGACCGTTGTGGCCGCCGCCGACCACGACGACGTCGTACCTGGTCGTGTCCATGCTGACCTCTCCGCCGGATCGTCCGTACCGCCCGAATTGCAACGGAGTGAAGGCGCCCCTGAGTCGAACCTATCGAGTCAGGGTCACCATCAGTCGGTACGGTTCGCCACGTGAGTGCGGCGGGTACGCGGAAGCAAGCGGCAAAGGCGCGCAAGACGGCCATCGAGTTGGCGCTGACCTTCCCCGAGGCGTGGCAGGACGAGCCGTGGGAAGGCGACGTCGTCATCAAGGTCCGGAAGAAGATCTTCCTCTTCGCCGGTGCTGATCCCGGCGACGAGCGCTGGCCAGTGGGGATCGGTCTCAAGCTGCCGGTCTCCAAGGATGAGGCGCTGGCCCTGCCTGGAGTCGAGCCGAGCGGGTACGGCCTCGGCAAGTGGGGCTGGGTCAACATCCCCCTCGATCAGGGTCCCGTCGATCCCGAATTGATCCGCGACTGGATCGAGGAGAGCTTTCGAGCCATCGCGCCCAAGACGTTGGCTGCCCGCCTGGACGCGGACGCAGCACCGGCCGACTAGTTCACGCCGTCGCGACCGGCGGCCACTCATGGGGAGGCTGGACGGCTTCGCGTTGCGCGTAGCGCCACGCCGGCACACCGGTCCCGATGCCCGGTTTCCGGTCCGCTCAACGCCCATGTGCGCGGTCAAGATCAGCTGGCCTAACGTGTGCGGCATGGCCACTCCGCCGATGTTCACCCTGACCCGCGGCAGCGGCGTACCGCTGCTTCTCATCCACGGAATGGGGTCGTCCTCGGCCACCTGGGCGCCGGTTCTCGATGCGCTCTCCGCCCGGCGCAGTGTCATCGCGCTTGATCTGCCGGGCTTCGGCAAGAGCGCGCCGCTGGACGGCCCGGTCACGATCGCGACGCTCAGCGATGCGGTGCAGTCATTCATCGACAGCGAAGGACTGGCCGGGGTCGACATCGTCGGCTCATCGATGGGTGCCCGGATGGCGCTCGAACTCGCCCGCCGGGGAATCGGTGGGAACGTCGTCGCCCTGGACCCCGGCGGCTTCTGGACCCCTCGCCAGCGACGGATCTTCGAAGTGACCATCGGAGCATCGATGAAGCTGACCCGACGGCTGCAGCGAGCCCTGCCGGCACTGACCGGCAACCCGGTTGGCCGGACCGTGCTGCTGGGTCAGTTCAGTGCCCATCCGTGGTCCCTGCCGGCGCCGCTCGTACTCGCCGAGCTACGTGCCTTCGCGGCTGCGACGAGCGTCGATGAGGCGTTCGACGCGCTTGCGCACGGTCCCGACCAGGAGGGCGCGCCGGCCGGGAGCACGCCCGGCGAGATCGTGATCGGCTGGGGGCGGCAGGACAAGATCACCTTTCCAAGCCAGGCCGCCGCGGCGATTGAGCGCTTCCCGGATGCGTCCCTGCATTGGTTCGACAAGTGCGGTCACTTCCCGCACTGGGACCAGCCCGAGCAGGCAGCTGACCTGATCCTGGCCAGCACCGGCTGAGAGCTACGCGCTCTCGGTGTCGGTCAGCGCCGACTCAGCGGACGTCGACGAGGTCCACCACGAAGACGAGCGTCTCGCCGGGCTTGATCACCTTTCCGGAGCCGCGATCCCCGTACGCCATGTGCGGCGGGATCGTGAGCCGGCGGCGGCCGCCGACCTTCATGCCGACGATGCCGTCGTCCCAGCCCTTGATGACGCGGCCGACGCCGAGCTGGAAGGTGAGCGGCTGCCCGCGGTTCCAGGAGGCGTCGAACTCTTCGCCGCCGGAGTGGGTGACCCCGACGTAGTGAGCCATGATGTGCGACCCGCTGACTGCCTTATCGCCGTCGCCGACCACCAGGTCCTGGATCTGCAGATCGGTCGGTGGCGGGCCCTCGGGCGGATCGACGTCGGGGCGGGTCGGCTCGGTCACAGGTGGCTCTCGCAATCGTGGGTGTCGGAACGGAACGGGTGGGTTCACCGAGCATTGTGCCGGGCCGTGCGCGATCATGGCGCGGTGACCACGACAGGCCGCGCTGGGGCGGTGCGGGCGCCATGATCGCCAAGAAACCAGCCGCCGACAAAGTGGAGCCGCCGACGCTCGCCTTCGCGACCCCAGCTGAGTTCGAAGCCTGGGTCGCCGAGCACCGCGCCGATCCGGTCGGGCTCTGGCTGCGGATCGCCAAGAAGGGCTCCGGCATCGAATCGGTCAGCTACGACGAGGCGCTCAAGATCGCTCTTTGCTACGGCTGGATCGACGGTCAGAAGGGCAAGGGAGACGAGTCGACCTGGCGGCAGCGCTTCTGCCCGCGCCGGCCGCGCAGCGTGTGGTCCAAGCGCAACGTCGGGTACGTCGCAGAACTCACCGAAGCCGGCATGATGGCGCCCGAGGGACTCGCCGAGGTGGATCGGGCCAAGGCCGACGGGCGATGGGCCAGGGCGTACGAAGGCTCGGCGACGATCGGCGTGCCCGATGACCTCCGCCGCGCCATGGATGCCGTACCCGAGGCCGCTCGGACCTTCGACGGGCTGAACTCGACGAACCGGTACGCCATCCTCTACCGCGTACAGGACGCCAAGCGGGACGAGACTCGAGCCCGGCGGATCGCGAAGTTCGTGGAGATGCTCGCCGAGGGCCGTACGCCCTAGCCGTCCGAAGGGTTCCGAGCCACAAGCTGGAACGCTCGCGCACCAGCCGACGTCCTATCGCCGGTGAGCGGCAGTCGATCGCCGAACTGACTCAGAGGCAGAGGGAGAACTCATGACCACCGTGAGCAACCGGGACTGCGCGGTACCGATCACCAGACAGGCCAGCGCCCAGCGCCGACGTTCGCGCCGGGCCGGGGTCGCCGCATTCTCGCTGGGAGCCGGGCTGCTGCTCAGCGCGTGCACGACATCGTCCTACAACTGCACCAACTCGGTCTGCGACGTCTCGCTCCGGGGGAACGGCTCCTCAACCGATTCGGCCAGGACGGTGGTGACACTGTCCAACTGGTGTCGAGCGCGGCCGGCGTAGCCACCATCGCCTACGACGGCCAACAGGGGTCCTGCTCCTCCGGGGAGACGATCGAACTCGGGTCGGCCTCCGTCGAGTGCACCGAGGTCGGCGACGGCAGCGCGGACTTGATCATCATCAGATGACAGCCGAGAGGTCATGACTGGCTGCGCGGCTCCGCCAGGCCGGCGGCCGCTGCCACACTGCGGGACTGCAAGGCCGAGACGAGATCCCAGCTGACTTCATCGACCGCCCGGCCACCGTCGATGGTGATCAGCTCCTCGCGTACGGCGTAGTACTCCACCAGCGGGGTGGTCTGCTTGTTGTACACCTCGATGCGGTGCTCGATCACTGCTCGGTCGTTGTCATCAGCCCCGCGTCCTCGGCCCATCAGACGATCGACCAGGTCCTCGTCGTCGACCCGCAGGTGTACCGCGACCTGCACCTCGACGCCGAGCTGGCTGGCCACGAGATAGGCGGCCTCGGCTTGCTCCGAGGTGCGCGGGAAACCGTCAAGGATGTAGCCGCCGGTTCTGCTGGCCGCCAGAACGGGCTTGCGCAACATGTCCATGACGATCTGGTCCGGGACGAGGTCGCCGCGGTCCATGAATGCCTTCACCCGCTGACCCAGTGCTGTCCCCTCGGCCACGTGCTTGCGGAGCAAATCGCCGCTGGACAGGTGGGTCAGGCCGAAGAAATCCGCCATCCGCGCGGACTGTGTTCCCTTGCCCGCGCCGGGACCGCCGATGAA
>JACCUF010000167.1 GCA_013811975.1 Geodermatophilaceae bacterium
AGGAGCGGCCGGGCGGAGCCAGCCCCGTACCTGGCTGGGGTATGTGAGGAGAGACGATGACCACCACGAATGACGGGGCGGCAGGCACAGGCGAGACTGGCAAGGACCCGGTTGGCAGCGACGCGACCGGCAACACACCGACTGGCAAGGACACCCGGACGGGTAAGGACGCACCGACTGGGAGGGACACACCGTTGGGTAAGGACGCACCGACCGGTAAGGACACACCGCCGGCGGATGTCGGCGGACCCGCGGCGCCTGGCGTCCCGCCCAGCCACGGCGTACCGGCGTCTGAGTTGTCCGATGAGGACCTCGAACACCACGGGACCCAGGCGCACCTGACCCGCAACTGGGTGTTCTTGCATGGCACCGTCGAGCAGTTCGAGACGCACACCGAGCGGATGCTCGAACTCGAGCAGGAATACCTCCGACGGCACCCGAAGCGCACCTGGCAGGGAGCCGAGGGCGGGGAAGTGCCGGGAGACGAGCGGGACTACCTGGCCCGAATCGCTGGGACGCCGGGCGGTCAGATGCACAAGTTGGAGGCCCACCATGCGGCCCGCGAGCTGGGGCTGCGGCCCGAGCGGGTCGCGGCCTTGCACCGGCAGGATCCGCCGCTGCTGACCACCGACGGGGATTACCGGATCCTCACCGACGCCGGCCGCACCTGGCTCGAAAACCGAAATTGACCCTTTCCCGAGTTGATCATCGGCAAACCGGGGGGTTATCCAGCCGATAACCCCCGGTCTGCCGATGATCAACTCGGGTTTCGTTATCCACAGGGACGTTTCCGGTGTCCACATCTCGCGGGATGTGCTGTCGTTCTGTTATCCACACGACACGGTCAGACGATGGCCAGCGATCGAACTCAGCAGCTCAGCCTTGTCGGCGATCCTGCGCACATTGTCCCCGCCCGGGCACGTCCTGCAGGTCGGCCTCGCTCGGGTGAGCCTTCGCGGACCCGGATCTCACACGGCCTCTACCTGGTCGACGCCCTCCCTGATCTCTTGGATCATCGCTGCCGTGCTCTGGGCGCGGTGCTTCCTTCCGATGCTGCCTTCAGCCACTGGACCGCGGCGGCGCTTCTCGGTGTGCCAACCCGCAACTGCCCGTCCGTTCACGTGGTCCTATCGCCGCGCAGAGTCCTTCCGCAGCGCGCGGAGTTGGTCGTCCATGGGCGCATGCTTGTCCCGGGAGACATCGACGAAGTGGCCGGAATCCGGGTCACATCCGGCGCTCGCCTTTACGTCGATCTTGCCGAGTACCTGACTGTTCCGGAACTGGTCGCCGTCGGGGACGCGGTCCTTCGTCTGGGCCTGACCCACGCTGAGGCCCTTGATGAGCGCGTCGTGGCGGCCGCCGGGCGCCGGGGGGTAGGTCGAGGCCGGGACTGCCTTGCCCGCTTGGACGCACGAGCGCAGTCCGCCCCTGAGAGCGTGGTTCGGTACTGGCTGACCAGCCGCGACCTTCCACCGGTGACTCCGCAGTATGAGATCCGGGACGCCGTCGGTCGAATCGTTGCCCACGCGGACCTGGGTTACGAGGAGTGGAAAGTTCTCGTCGAGTACGAGGGCCGACAACATGGTTTCGGCGAGCAGTTCGATCGTGATGTCGAGCGCTATTCGCGGATGGCCGCCCAGGGATGGCTTGTCATCCGCTTTGGACGTGAGCATCTTCGTCGACCGCAACTGATGATCCAGCGGGTACGGCAGGCCCTGCTCAGCCGCGGCTGGACCCCGCCACCGCGTGTGTGATCTCTACGCGCGCCCGACCGACCGGATGATCATCGTCAAATTGGGGGTTTCTGCGGAAGGAAACCCCGTCGTTTGCCGATGATCAACTTGGATCTCGGGGTGGTCAGACCTCCAGGAGGACGGCGGTGCCCTGGCCGACTCCGATACAAGCCGCGGCCACAGCCAGTCCGCCGCCTCGCCGGCGCAACTCCCGGCAGGCATCCACGATCACGCGAGGAGCAGAAGCGCCCAGCGGGTGCCCGATCGCGATCGCGCCGCCGTGCACGTTCACCTTCTCCGGGTCGATGGCTGGCAGGTCGTGCAGGACGGAGAGCACCATCGCAGCGAAGGCCTCGTTGATCTCCCACACGGCGATGTCGTCGAAGGATCTCCCCGTACGGGCGAGCAGTTTCTCGATCGCCCAGACCGGCGCGATCGAGAACTCCCGAGGATCGCGCCCGATGGTCGTCGAGGCAACGATCCGGCCGATCGGCTCCAGCCCCAACTCCGCACCCACGGAGGCGGGCCCGACCAGTGTGGCGATGGAGCCGTCGTTGATCGGCGAGGAGTTCCCGGCCGTCGAGGGACCGTCGGGGGAGAATGCCGATTTGAGCTGGGTCAGCGCCTCCATCGACGAATCCGGACGGATGTTCTCGTCGCGCGTCACGTCCGCTGTTGCCCCGACCTTGACGGCCATCACGTAGTCCTCGTGCAGCCCCTTCTCCCAAGCCTCGTGGGCCAGCGCATGACTGCGTACGGCGTAGGCGTCCATCGCTTCGCGGCCGATTCCGTACCCCTGGGCCACGGCCTCGGCGCAGCGGCCCAGGGGCGTCGTCCACTCGGTCGGCATCTTCGGGTTGACCATCCGCCAGCCGACGGTGGTCTGGTGCAGTTCCATGCTGCGGGGAAGCCCCTCAGTGGGACGGGGGATGACGTACGGCGCTCGGCTCATCCCCTCCATCCCGCCGGCAAGGACCAATCGTTGTTCGCCAACCGCGACGGCCCGCGCGGCCTGGATGATCGCCTCCCCGCCGGATCCGCATAGCCGGTTGAGGGTCACGCCGGGCACTGTTGTTGGCAGCCCCGCCAGAAGGCCGGCCATCCGGGCCACGTTGCGATTCTCCTCCCCGGCTCCGTTGGTGTTCCCGAAGTACACGTCGTCGATCTGAGCCGGGTCGAGTCCGGGCACGCGGGTCAGCAGGTCGCGGATCGGCAGCGCGGCGAGATCGTCTGTCCGGATGCCGGAAAGCCCACCGCGATAGCGCCCGAACGGCGTACGAACTGCGGCGTACAGATAGGCGTCCATGGCGTTCACTCTAGATGCGCCGCAGTCCCCGCGACCCCGAGTCGAGTGAAGGACGCCTGGTATCAAACCTATTGGCAGAAGGCGTCCTTCACTCGGATGGAGTCGTTGCTAGAGCTCGCCGACGCTGGTCATCCCGCCGTCGATGACGAGCGTCTGCCCAGTCACCCAGCTGGCCTCGTCAGACAGCAAAAAGGCCGCGGCCGACGCGATGTCCTCCGGTAGGCCGAGTCGCCCGGCGGGATAGCGCTTGGCGACCTCTTTCTCGCGGCCCTCGAACAGGGCGGTCGCGAACTGGGTCTTCACGACAGCCGGGGCGAGCGCGTTGACCCGGACGTTCGGGCCGAGCTCAACCCCCAGGTGGCTGGTCAGGTGAAACAGCGCTGCCTTGCTCGAGCCGTACACCCCGATCCCGCCGGCCGAGCGCATCCCGGCGACCGACGCGACGAACAGCACGGCCCCGCCGTGCTCGCCGAGCCACTGGTGGTAACCCTGCTGGACGAAGCCCAACGCACCGACATAGTTGACGTCGAAGATCTTGCGAGCCGCGTCGAGGTCGGTGTCGATGACCCGCCCGTACACCGGGTTGATGCCGACGTTGCTCACTACGTAGTCACAACTGCCGAAGGTCTCGATCGCCGCCCGTACGGCTGCGCGCCGGTGCTCGGCATTCCCGGCATTGCCGGGTACGGCGAGTGCGACGTCGGCACCGCCGAGGCCCTCGACGGCAGACTGCAGTTCGTCGGGCTTGCGAGCGGTGATGACCACGCGGTCACCCCGGTCGATCAGCTTCCGAGCGATGGCCAGGCCGATTCCACGGCTGCCGCCGGTGACCAGAGCGGTACGGGAGGTCATGGCCGGGACTGTATCCAGCGGCTCTTCCGCGGTTATGCGCACAACCGCGAACTCTCCGGCCGCACTCGTGACGGTTATGCGCACAACCGCAGGAAATGCGGCACGTTCGTGACGGTTGTGCGCACCGCGAAGGGAGGGAGGTGAGTCGGCTCAGGACAGGATGGCTGTCGGGTCCAGGTCGATGCCCTGCAGCAGCCACTGGAAGGCGCCAAGACCGGTTGGGTCGAGAAGTTCGGCGGCCTCGCTGGCCCGCTGTAAGGCTGCCGAGTAGCCGATCGGATCCTCGGCGTAGTCCGGCCGCCGGCCGCTCACCCCGAGTGCGCGAAGCGCCGCCCGCTGATCAATGAGCATCGTCGCAACGGCTCGCACCCTCGGTGACTGGCCGGCTGCGGTCACCGACTCCCCGCCGGCTGTGGTCACCGACTCCCCGCCGGCTGCGGCGACTGATTCCTCGCCGGCCGCGGCCACAGAATCGATGGCCACATGGGCGGTCACGTCTGAACTGCCGTCTGGGATCGGATCGGTCTCGCGGCCACGACGGAAGCCGATCAGGGTGCCATTCATCGGCCGATCGAGAGCAACGTGGGTGTAGTCGATCGCGACGGCCAGGCCTCGGTGAATCCGCGAGACCACCCCAGCCCAGGCCGCATCGCGGTTGAGCCCGATCTCTCGCCGCTGTCCGGAGGGCCACCACCGGGTCAACCACGCTGCCTCCTCCGCGGTGGGAGCCGGCCCGCGAGACTCCACGCCGAGCACGTCCACCAGCAGGACCCGGTCGTCCACGACCACGTCGATCCCTACGTTGTCCAGCCACTCATTTGCGATCAGCAGCCCAGTTGATTCCGGTACGGCGTCGAGCCAGGCCACGTGTGCCGACAGCGCAGCGGGTCGGGGTCGGAGTTCGACCGCAGTCGGCCGGACCCGTGCTGCCAGGCTCGACCCGACCGAGTCCAGAACGGCTTCGAGCAGGTCGCCCGACCCGCCCCCCACATCGACCAGGTCCAGTGGATCCGGATGGCCCAGCGCGGAGTCCACCCGGTCAAGCAGCTCACCGACTGCCTCGGCGAAGATCTCGCGTATCGACGCCGAGGCCGAAGCGGAGGTACGGAAGTGGCCGGCCGCGCCCTCGCCGGTCGCGTAGAAGCCGCCCGGTCCGTACAGGGCCCGATCGATCGCGGCCGACCAACGCACCGGCTCGACCGGTGAGCCTGGATCTCGAGAAGTCAGCATCACTCGCATAGCCTTCCCCACCGCCTTGGTGTCCCCCGCGCAACGGCGGAAAACGTCAAGGTGACGAACGCCACCCCGCCGATGGGCATCAACGCGCCTAGGCTCTGCGCTGTAACAACTGCGTGAACACCCCAGGACGTCTGGTACCCGCTCGCCGGGACTGGAACGGAAAGGACGCGCTGAGTCATGTCGCTGCACACCCTCGCGCCGCTGCGAGTCGGGGTCATCGGTGCCGGTCGAGTCGGTGCCGTTCTCGGGGCCGCCCTGTCCGAATCCGGGCACCGGGTCATCGCCGCGACCGCCGTCTCCACCGCATCCAAGGACCGAGCCGCCCGGCTGTTACCCGACGCGAATCTGTTGCCGGCCGATGAGGTCATCGCCCGCGTCGACCTGATCCTGCTGGCCGTACCCGACGACACCCTGGCCGACCTCGTCCGCGGCCTGGCTGAGTCCGGAACCTTTTGCCCAGGGCAGATCATGGTGCACACCTCCGGAGCCCACGGGCTGGCAGTGCTCCAGCCGGCCATCGACCGGGGCGTCCTTCCGCTGGCTCTGCACCCGGTGATGACCTTCGCGGGGCGTCCCGAGGATGTGCACCGGTTGTCCGGTGTGCCGTTCGGGGTCACCGCGGCCGAGGAGCACCGTGCGGTGGCCGAAGCCCTCGTCCTGGAAATGGGCGGTGAGCCGGTGTGGGTCGAGGAATCCGCCCGCACGCTCTACCACGCCGCACTGGTCGTCGGCTCCAACCACCTGGTCACCCTAGTCGCCGAGGCCCGCGACCTGCTGCGCACCGCGGGCGTCGAGGACCCCGCGCGACTGCTCGCACCACTGCTCGGTGCCGCGTTGGACAACTCGCTGCGCTATGGCGACAAGGCGCTGACCGGCCCGGTCTCGCGGGGCGACATCGGGACGGTACGGCGCCACCTGCGGACCCTGGTCGAGCATGCCCCGGGCAGCGTCGCCAGCTACGTCGCCATGGCCCGGCGTACGGCCCAGCGAGCGCTGGCCGCGGGCCGGCTCAAGCGACACGAGGCGGCCCCGCTGCTGGATCTGTTGGCGCAACGTCCGGCCACCGGACCGGCCGGCCATCCCGCGTCGCCCGGCCCGGTCAACACCTCCGCGGTCGCCTCATGACCACCGTCACCTCATGACCACCGTCGACCTCGAGGACCCGGCCCGGCGAGGAGCCGACCTGGCCGAACCATCCCCCCAACTCCCCGGCGCTTTGCCGGCGAACCGCCGCAGACTCGGCGCCGTACAAGTGGTCCGTACCCGGGCCGAGCTCGACGCCGTCCGCAACGGTCTCACCGGCCGCGTGGTCCTGGTCCCGACGATGGGCGCGCTGCACGGGGGCCACCGCGCGCTGATCCGAGCCGCCCGCGCCCTCGGCGAGCACGTCATCGTGTCGATCTTCGTCAACCCGACCCAGTTCGGGGCCGGGGAGGATCTGCACCGTTATCCACGTACACCGTGGGCCGATCTCGACATCTGCACCGACGAGGGTGTGGCCGTGGTCTTCATGCCGGAGACCGACGAGGTGTACGGACCGGGCCTCGGGATCCGGGTCGATGGCACTGAGCTGGCCAACCGGATGGAAGGAGCGGTACGACCCGGCCACTTCTCCGGAGTGCTCACGGTCGTGGCCAAGCTCTTCGGCATGGTCGCGCCCGCCGCAGCGGTCTTCGGTGAGAAGGACTACCAGCAACTCGTCCTCATCCGCGCTATGAGCCGGGAACTGGCGCTGCGCGTCGAGGTTCACAGCATCCCGACCGTGAGAGAGACAGACGGCATGGCGCTGTCCAGCCGAAACCGTTACCTCGACGGGCACCAGCGCGTCGTCGCTCGGGCGCTGTCCCGCGCATTGCGCGCCGGTGCCACTGCGGCAGTGCACGGGCGCTCGAGCGTCCTGGCCGCGGCGCAGGAGGTGCTCGACGCCGAACCCGAACTCACCGTGGACTATCTCGCCCTGACCGATCCCCAGCTCGGCCCGGCCCAGGAGTCCGGTCCGGCCCGGCTGCTCGTCGCCGCCCGACTGGGCACCACCCGGCTGATCGACAACCTCGCGGTAACGCTGGGGACTGACCGATGATCACCGGCACCCTCCCATTCCGCCGTTTTCGCGAAAACTGCGCTATTCCGCGGCCCATACGCACCCTTTTCGCGATAACGGCGGCTTCTGCGATGAGCCTTAGGTCGGAGGTTGAGGGCTGATGCTGCGGACCATGCTGAAGTCCAAGATTCACCGGGCCACGGTCACCCACGCCGCCCTGCACTACGTGGGGTCGGTGACCGTGGACGAGGACCTGCTCGACTCCGCTGATCTGTTGCCCGGCGAGCAGGTCGCGATCGTCGATGTGACCAACGGCGCTCGCTTGGAGACCTACGTCATCCCCGGCGAACGGGGCAGCGGCGTGATCGGCATCAACGGTGCGGCAGCCCACCTCGTACACCCCGGTGATCTAGTCATCCTGATCAGCTACGGGCAGATGGACGAGACCGAGGCCAAGAGCTATCTGCCAAAAGTGGTGCACGTGGACGGCGCGAACCGAATGGTGTCCCTGGACCATGACGCAGCGGCCGCGCCGCCGGGAGCTGGGGCGCTGCGGCCCGGCGACGACCCGGAACGGCCTAGCCTGCTGGCATGAACCCGGGGCGCCAGGCGTGAGCGCCGACCACAGCGTTCAGGGGCTACCCCGCCGACTGAACGCATCCGGCCCAGGCTGGTCCCAACAGGCGGACGTGTGCGTGGTCGGGTCCGGCGTCGCCGGCCTGCGTACGGCGTTGCACGCTCGGTCGCACGGCCTCTCGGTGATCCTGGTGACCAAGGTCAACATCGATGACGGTTCCACCCGCTGGGCCCAGGGCGGCATCGCCGCGGTGCTGGACCCGACTGACACTCCGGCCGCACATGCGGCCGACACGCACGCGGCCGGAGTCGGGTTGTGCGACCCGGTGGCAGTCGACGTCCTGGTCAACGAGGGACCAGGCCGGTTGCGTGATCTGATGGAGCTGGGCGCGGCTTTTGACCGCACTCCGGACGGCAAGCTGTCCTTGACCCGTGAGGGTGGACACCATGCGCGCCGGATCGTGCACGCGGGCGGAGACGCGACCGGGGCCGAGGTGCAACGCGCCTTGCACGCGGCCATCGTCGGTGACGCCGGGATCGACCTGATCGAGCACGCGATGGTCCTGGACCTGCTGCTCGCCGCCGACGGCCGAGCAGCGGGGGTGTCCCTGCATGTCCTCGGCGAGGGGCGCGCCGACGGCGTTGGCGCGGTTCTGGCCCGGGCGGTCGTCCTGGCCACCGGCGGAATGGGCCAGATCTACGCCTCGACGACGAACCCCTCGGTGTCCACCGGGGATGGGGTGGCGCTCGGGCTACGGGCCGGGGCGGTGGCCGCCGACCTGGAGTTCGTCCAGTTCCATCCGACCTCGCTCTACCTCGGTCCCGGGGTAACCGGTCAGCAGCCACTGATCAGTGAGGCCATGCGGGGGGAGGGTGCTTTCCTGATCAATGGCGAGGGAGAGCCCTTCATGAATGGGATCCATCCGCTGGCCGATCTGGCGCCGCGCGATGTCGTCGCCAAGGCGATCACGCGAGTGATGCTCCGAGAGGGCAGCGATCATGTTCGCTTGAACGCCACCGGGATCGAGGATCTCGACACCCGCTTTCCGAGCATCATGGCCTCCTGCCGGGCCGCCGGCATCGAACCTCGACAGGAGCCGATCCCAGTCCGTCCCGCCGCGCACTACGCCTCCGGTGGTCTGCGCACCGACGTGTGGGGCGCGACGTCGGTGCCGGGATTGTTTGCCTGTGGTGAAGTCGCGTGTACGGGCGTGCACGGAGCCAACCGACTGGCGTCGAACTCGTTGCTGGAAGGTCTGGTCTTTGCTGCCCGAATCGGTGATGTGCTCGGCAATAATCTTGCACCGCAGGCGGATCCAGTGGCGGCGAACGCTCCGTACGGCGCGCTGGATCCGGCGATCCGCGCAGAACTCACGGCCGTCATGTCCACTCACGTTGCTGCGCTGCGTTCCGGCGACGGGCTGGTGAAGGCGCGTGAAACCCTTGAAGTCCTGTCCACCCATGCCGTGCAGGAACCGGGTCCCGCGGCATGGGAGGTCACCGATCTGCTCACCGTCGCAAGCGCGTTGACCGCGGCCGCGACACAACGGACCGAGACCCGCGGTTGTCACTGGCGAGAAGACCATCCCGAGGCCGAGGCCCCGTGGCTGGGCCGGATCGATGTCACGCTCGACGCCGACGGCCTTGTGCAGACGCATTTCCGGCCATTGGAAGCCGCGGTGCAAACCGTTGCCGCACAAGGGGCGTGGGTCTGATGGACAGCGGTGGATTCGCCGGCACGGGGGTGGACCCGGCGTGGGTGAAAGACCTGGTAGGCCGGTCACTCGCCGAGGATCTGGGAGTCCCTGCCGGCGGACCACATGCCGGCCACGACGTGACCGGCGAGGCCACGATCCCGGCCGATCAGATCGACACCGCCGAGTTGGTGGCGCGGGCGCCTGGAGTCATCGCGGGCATACCGGTGGCCCTGGCGGTATTCCTCGCCTGCGCTCCTGCCGCTGAGATCGCCTTGGCGCGGCGGGACGGTGAGTCCGTTCAGCGCGACGACGTGATCGCCACGATCACCGCGACCACGCGCGGCATCCTGGTCGCCGAGCGGACCGCGCTGAACCTGCTCTGCCGGGCCAGCGGGATCGCAACGCTGACTCGAA
>JACCUF010000173.1 GCA_013811975.1 Geodermatophilaceae bacterium
GCTCGGCGATCGCCACGCTGGTGGAGCGTCAGACCCGGTTCACGATGCTGGTCCACCTGCCCGACGGCCACGGCGCGATGGCTGTCCGCGATGGCCTTCTGACCGCGATCAAGACCCTGCCGGCGCAGCTGCGTAAGACGTTGACCTGGCACCAGGGCACCGAGCTGGCCCAGCACCGCGAGATCACCTTGGCCACGCAGATGGCCATCTACTTCTGCGACCCGCACAGCCCCTGGCAGCCAGGGTCCAACGAGAACACGAACGGATTGCTGCGCCAGTACTTTCCCAACGGAACCGATCTGTCGATCCACTCACCCGAACGAATGCTCGAGGTGGCCACCGAGCTCAACGACCGGCCACGCAAGACTCTCGGCGACATCACGCCCGCACAAGCGATGCAGCGACCACTGTTCGACCCAGAATCACCAGTCGTTGCGACGACCGCCTGAATTCGCCATCCCCATCTGGGATTGTCAAGGTTCGTCGCCGACGACAAGATCGAACGTCCTGATGGTGCCGTGCGAGGTTCCTTGATTGGGACGGACGCTGTTGAAGGTGCGTCCTTGGCGGTAAGTCGCGCGTCGCGGACTGCGCGGATCGGGGTGATCCGGACGTTCTACGAGCCGCCTCGTCGGAGCCGATCGAACGCCTTGGGGCGAGGCACTGTGTCCAAGCGGCTGACTATCGTCTCGGCGCACTTCTCGGGGGATGAGGCAGTGGTGTCAACAGTCAAATCACGTTCCCCATGCACATACACGCCTTGGGAGATCGAGAGGCCGAGCGGTCGGTCTCCGCGCGAGCTTTCGCGCCGTTCCAACTCATCCGGGGAGCACACGACATCGACCAGAGTCACGTCGTACCCGTCCAGCACGACCAGTCAGCCCATCTCCACGGCTCGCTCAGCGGATAGTCCATGATCACGTCGTTCCCAGCCGACGCCAGAGCGGCCACCGTTCGGTGGTAACCACGCCGGGTCCTTGCGAGCATGGCCCGGACGCCCGCGTCGTCCAGTTGGAGTCGGTGAACAGTCGAACGCAACCCGCTTATTGCGTCTACAGGGACGAAGAACCAGGGTTCCTCCAGCAACGGGAGCATGGCGCGACCAATGCTCGATTTCCCCGAACTCGAAGGCCCGTTGAGCAGAATCACTCGCCCGGGCTTGTCCATGGCCACAGGGTATCGACGCTTCCGCTCATCGACAGAGCCGCGCGCGATCTGCGGACACATATTGGCGAAGTATCCCGGTGCGACGGGCGTCGGGCGACGCGCACTACTCGCGGCAGAAGGGGACGTTCCCAACGGTGCGGGAGCATGAGGTCTAAGCGAGCCGACTTGAAGAGTCTTTACATCGAACCCGATACCTCCACGCTGCCCAGCGACCCAGCTGAGTTCGTATTCCTCGCAAGGATGTCCGTTGGGCCACCCGACGGCGCCGATGGAGAGACGTTCGACATACCGTCTGCACCCCTGAGTGGCTCTCGAAACAATCCCGCAGACGGTGGCGTGTACCTCCCCCGGCACCACCTGGTCGTCACGATGGAAATGTTCGACAAGAAGACACTCCTTGCCTGGCTTGAGGCCCGTGTCAGAGAAGTCGAGGCCTCGACCTGGCGCGAGATCGGCGAACGGCTTGGCCGGATTGCCCATTGGGAGTTCGAGGACTACACGCCCTAACCGAACTCCGCATCTCGGCAGGAGCGCGATCAGCGGGTAGATCCGGTCGGCTACTCCGCTATGGAACCGGTGGCGCTGCCCAGGCGTCATAGTGAGACAGGGAGGTGCTCCGTGTCGAGGTGGCTGCAGCGGGGAGTGACACGTCGGGCCGTGCTGGGCGCTGCCTTGACTCTCGTGGTCTTGGGGGCGGCCGGTTGGTACTTCTTCGGGCAGTCCGAGCCGACACCGTGGAATAAGCCCGCCACGGTGGATGGCGCGATAGTGCGGTTGACCTATACCGGCAGCGAGTGCCAGGACAGTGCCGAGGTCGAGGTGGATGAGGACTCGTCACGAGTCGTCATCACGGTCAAGGAAACTGTCCGTGCCAGGTCTTGTAACGATGTAGGAGTTCCCTACGACGTTGAGGTCAGACTGGATGCGCCACTATCCGACCGGGAACTGGTGGATGGCGCGTGTCAGATACCCGAGTACGAGGGTGACGTCGAATGTGGACCGAGCAAAGTGACGGTTGAGCCGAGCGAATCCTGAGTGAGCCGGTCGGGCACGCGCATCGGCATGACAGCGCGGACAGCGGCAAATCCGGACGTTGCGATGCAGCGGAGACGGCCGGCGTGGACGCTCGATGGCCGATACTGGGGCTCATGTTGGTCGCGCGACCCGTCCTCGGGTTCCTAGCTGCTCTGCCACTCCTTGGTGCGTGCGCCTCTGGGGTGTCGGGCAACGACGGAGACTGCAACGCACGCATCCGATACGAGGGAGTCATCTACCAGCCCCACAACGCCTTGAACGAGACCGCCCCGCCGGGTGCGGAGCTCGGCGCCGGCGATGTCGTCGGTTGCGACGAAGGAGCTTCCGCGTCCAAGGTCGACGAGGTGACGGTCTACGCCCTGAAGAATGTCCCGCACTCCATCGCTGTCAAGATTCGGGGAAGCGATTGGGAGGGGACCTACGTGGGCGAGGGCGTGCCCAAGTCCGAGTGGCCAACAGTTTTGCGGCGTCCCTGAGCCCTTTGCTACGTCACTGCAAGCCGCCCGTTTCACTCTCTGCGGCATGTCCGTGCTGAGGTTCAGCCGCGGCTGTTTGCGATTCCGAGGGTTACGCCACCAATGATGATGTGGAGCAGGCCGAGGGCAGCCAGGATGAACCCGAAGGAGAGAAACAGCTCTCGATCGCTTCCACCCGCCTGAGCAACAAGGAGCCTGCCAGCAATCGCGGCCGCGAGCCCGCCCCTCGCATGCCTTCACCCGGTCCGGGTCGCGGCGTCAGTGGTCTGTTCGTTCACGGTGCGTGAGTCTGCCACAGCGTCTGACCCCAGCGGATCGCGATGCGTGACACGACCGTCAGTGGCGTGCGAGCGTCCTCAATTCGGCTGCGGTCTTCCCCCAACGCGGCAGCTGCGGATGTTCTGCCGGGTCACCTGGGCGGCTCGCTGACGCCGTCACGGCTTACGAGAGGGATCACGGTCGTCACGTGAGAGGTGCGACGTCGGGCCGCTAGAACGGTCCGGTTCCCTGGCGATCGCTCGCTCGTGCGCTTGCGGACCTTGCCTGGGCGTCGAGTTCAGCCGCAGAGCGGCCATGGGGGCGTGTTGACCCGGTGTTACGGCCGCGTCGGTACAGGACGACGACACCGGCCAAGACCACCGCCAACAACACGATGCCGCCTACGGTCACGATAGTCATGGTTGCTCCTCAACCTCCGCAGGAATACAGCATACGGGGCGGTGCTGCTGCGTACCCGGCATCTTCTCGAGGACGTCGATCATCCCTGGAGCAGGTCAGCGTGAACGCGGGCGTCAATCGTCAACGTCCGGTTCAGAACGCCCTCATCTCGGCATGTGCGGACGTGTAGGTGGCGCGTCACTGTGGTCGCATGGGCGCTCCATTCGACCCGGTGTTCCGGTCGGGGATCGGAGAACGGGACGGGTCCGCGTGCGGCGGGCTTCTGACCATGCCGGCGGGTCAGCACCGGCTGAGGGCACCGACTTGATGAACGACACGACAGGGTCGCGCTGATCTGGCAATAGGTTTGGGCCGTGCCCGTTACCCCTACTCTTTTCCTGCTCGTCGGCCTGCCAGGCACCGGCAAGACCACTGTGGCCCGGGCGCTTGAGGGTGAGCGTGGAGCGCTGCGACTGAGCCCCGACGAGTGGATGCTGCCGCTCTTCGGCGACTCCGACCCCGACGGTCTACGTGACGTGCTCGAGGGCAGGCTGCTCTGGGTGGCGCACCGGGCGCTGCACGGGGGTCTCGATGTCGTCGTCGACTTCGGGCTGTGGGGACGCCAGGAACGGGCCGCACTGGCCGACCTGGCCCGGCACACGGGAGCCCGCTGCGAAGTCCGGCACTGCCACGTCGAGGAGGAGGAGCGGCGGGCGCGGATCGAGTTACGCTGGGCGGAGTCGCCGAGCACGACTTTCTCGATGACCCAGGACGACCACGCCGGCAACCTCGCGGTCTTCCAGGCACCAGACTTGGAC
>JACCUF010000178.1 GCA_013811975.1 Geodermatophilaceae bacterium
CGGCCGATGCGCCGGATGCGTTCGACCGTTGCCCTGTCCGCACTCGGTCCAGGCATCGCGCAGATCCTTGAGGGCGGCCAGTTCCGGTGCGTCGTTGTCCGCGTTGAAGTCACCGGCGATCACCGCCGCACCCATTCCGTCGTCGACCAGCCCGCGTACGGCTCGGGCCTGGGCAGCGCGATCCCTGGCGCTGTCGTGACTCAGATGAGTGTTCACGACCCAAAGTGCTCCCCCGTCGAGTTCGATGAGTACTCGTTGGGCGCTGCGGGGTTCGTGTCCTTCGCCGCTGGGCAGCAGGTGCAGATCGTGGGTGAGGATTGGCAGGTGGGACAGCACCGCGTTCCCGTACTCCCTCGACCGACCGTTGCGGGAAAGGCGGGTCACGCTCGCGCCGTACACCACCTGCATGCCCAGGCCCCGAGACAGTTCCAGGGCTTGGTCGAGGTTGTTGCTTCGAGCGCCGAAGTACCGGTCCACCTCCTGTAGGCACACGACATGCGCGGCCATCCGTCGGATCACCGATGCCGTACGGCCGAGATCCACCTTCCGGTCCAGGCCTCGTCCGTGGGCGATGTTGAACGCCGCCAGCCGCAGTCCGATGGTCACAAGACGACGGTAGTGCGAGCGCTCACGTGACCAGAATCCTCCAGATCGCGACCAGTCCGACCACCACGATCAGGACGCGCAGAACGACGGCGGGCAGGCGGCGACCGACTCCGGCGCCGAGAAAGCCGCCGAGCAAAGAGCCGATTGCGATGAGCCCCACCACCGCCCAGTCGATCCGGCCGAAAGCAAGGAGCGCGAAGGTCACCGCGGCGACCGAGTTGACGATCAGGGAGAGCACGTTCTTGAGCGCATTGAGTCTCTGCAGCGGCTCAGGCAGCAGGATACCGAGCAGTCCGATCAACAGGATACCTTGCGCCGCACCGAAATACCCGCCGTAGACCCCAGCGCCGTACGTACTCACCGCCACGAGCAGCCCGTGTCCACGGCCGGGCTCGGCTTCGCCGTCCCGATCACGACGCTCCTGCAATTTGCGCTGCACCCACGGCTGGATGATGACCAGCACCAGGGAGATTCCCAGGAGCACCGGCACGATCGTGACGAACGCCTCCGCCGGGAGCACGAGGAGCAGCACCGCTCCGGTGACCGAACCGAGCAGGGACATGGGGCCCAGTCGCAGGATCCGGCCGCGCTGACCGCGCAACTCCTCCCGGTAACCGAAGCTCCCGGACACCCCGCCGGGCACCAGGCCGATGTTGTTGGAGATGTTCGCGGTCACCGGCGCGTACCCGAAGGCCAACAGGGTCGGAAAGGTGATCAGCGTTCCTGAGCCCACCACCGTGTTGATCGTGCCTGCGGCGACGCCGGCGGCGAAGATCGCCAATGCCTCGATCCAGTCCACGCGCCGCGACGCTACCCATGGGCGGTGGGCCTACGTCCGCCCGGGCACCCTAATCCTCCGTTTTCGCGATGAGGGCGTGTCTGACGTGGCGAACCGCGCGGACATCGCGAAAACGGCGCGAACGTAAAGGCGCCACGGCAGGCTTTGACAGACTCGGTGCGTGGAATTTCTGATCATCGGGATTGTCCTGCTCGTCGTCCTCGTCGTGGGACTGGCCGGTTTTCTGGTCAGCCGCGGTCGGCGGACGACCCGTCTCGACGACTCGGCCCCTCCGCGCCGCTCGGCGGCAGGCGCGAGTACAACGACCCTCGAACGTCCATCCGCCGGCAATTACACCGATGTCGCGACCGCGCCGGACACCGTCGATATCCCGGACACTCTCACCGTCCCGGTCGAGATCCCGGAGCCGTCGGCCGGCCGGATGTTGCGGCTGCGATCGCGGCTGGCCCGATCGCAGTCCTCGCTCGGACGGGGATTGCTCTCCGTCCTGTCCCGACAGAGGCTGACCGAGGACGACTGGGAGGAGATCGAGGCGACCCTGCTCGGCGCGGACGTCGGCGTTGCTGCGACCACCGAGATCGTGGACCGGCTGCGTACCCAGTCTCGGGTCATCGGCGCCGCCTCGGCCGAGGGGCTGCGCGAGCTGCTGACGGTGGAACTGGTCAGCGCGCTCGACCCCGACGCTGATCGGGAGCTGGCGCTGACATCGGTCGACGGGCATCCGGCGGTCGTCCTTGTCGTAGGCGTCAACGGGTCCGGGAAGACCACTACCTGCGGGAAGATCGCTCGGGTCCTGGTCGGGGACGGGCGCACCGTTCTGCTGGGTGCCGCCGACACCTTTCGCGCCGCTGCTGCCGAACAGCTGACTACCTGGGGGGAGCGCGTCGGGGTACGGACTGTGCGCGGCCCTGAGGGCAGCGACCCAGCCTCGGTCGCCTTCGATGCGGTCAAGCAGGGTGCGGAAGCCGGTGTGGACGTGGTCGTGGTGGATACCGCAGGGCGCTTGCACACCAAGGCCGGGCTGATGGACGAACTCGGCAAGATCAAGCGGGTGCTGGAAAAGCGCGGGCCGGTGGCTGAAACGCTCCTGGTCCTCGACGCCACTACGGGGCAGAACGGGGTCGTGCAGGCCAGGGTGTTCACCGAGGTCGTGGACATATCCGGCATCGTGCTGACCAAGCTGGACGGTACTGCGAAGGGCGGCATCGTCATCGCCGTTCAGCGCGAGCTCGGTATCCCGGTCAAGCTGATCGGCCTCGGCGAAGGGCCCGACGACCTGGCCCCGTTCGATCCCGTGATGTTCACCGACGCACTCCTGACCTGATCCGGTCCTGCCTCTGGCGACAACCTTTCGGTAAGGCCATGTCGTGTAAGGGAAGTGAGGGACAGCCAGAAAAGCAGGAGCCAGCATCACAATCCAGTTGCACTCGGCCGCGGCCCCATCAGGGCAATCCTGATCCTGGCACTCGTCGCGGCGTTCGCCCAGGTCGCCTGGATCATCAGCCCCTCGCCCCCCCAGGAGGCCGCGGCATGCGATCAGGTACCTCAGCGCCCGCCGTCGCCGGACACCTCCGCCCCGGCCGATCGCGATACCCGTCCTCCCGCGATCGACACCGGGCAGAACTTGGAGGCGGCGGCGACTTACGCAGCCGGCCGAGGCTTGGTCGCGCTGGCAGTCATCGATCGGCAGACCGGAACCCACGTCGACAACGGCGCAAACGCGCACACTCCCATGGGGTCGGCGTCGGTGGTCAAGGTCCTCATCGCCGATGAA
>JACCUF010000193.1 GCA_013811975.1 Geodermatophilaceae bacterium
GACGCGGGGATTCGTTCGACCATCCACCCGCGCGACTCCAGTCATGTCGATGTCCTGGTCTTCGCCGACGACGTCCCTCGTGCCCGCCCGTTGGCCCTCGGGTTCGGCCAGATCAGCGACGCATGAAAGCGATGCCGTCCATGACCGGCACCGACCCGAGCATCCGCTCGTGAGTATCGCGCCGGGCGACCTCTATCGTCTCGAGCCGGGTGCCGACAAGCTGAGCGCCGCGACGCTGGTGCAGGCAATCCCAGGCTTCATCGACGCCGGCTCCGCGGTGAGCCTCGCGGTGAGTCAACTCTTGGACAGCCTCGAGCACGAGGTGGTGGTCCGCTTCGATCACGATGTACTCATCGACTACCGCGGTCGTCGGCCGCGACTGACCTTCAACGAAGACCACTACGAGGACTACGTCGCTCCCGAACTCGTCCTGTACCGGGTGACCGATTCCGACGGGATCAG
This sequence comes from Geodermatophilaceae bacterium, assembly GCA_013811975.1. Classification (GTDB taxonomy): domain Bacteria; phylum Actinomycetota; class Actinomycetes; order Mycobacteriales; family Geodermatophilaceae; genus JACCQS01. Next base: position 463 of record JACCUF010000193.1, read on the forward strand.
CTTCCTGCTCTTGGCCGGCCCCGAGCCGGACTTTCTTTGGGACCGCTTCGCCGAGGCGCTGCTTGAGCTCGTGAGCCGCTTCGAGGTCCAGCGCAGCGTAGGTCTGTTGGGGATCCCGATGGCAATGCCACACACCCGCCCGGTGACCGTGACCTCACACGCCACTCGCTCGGGCCTGGTCAGCGGTGCCAACCTGTGGCGCGGCAAGGTCGCCGTACCCGCGAGCCTCGGGGCATTACTGGAAATCCGATTGGGAGAGGCCGGTCACGACGGCTTCGGCTTCGCCGCGCACGTGCCGTACTACCTGGCCGAATCGGAGTACCCGGCAGCATCGGCCGCTTTGCTGGAGGCGACGGCCGCCTCAACCGGCTTGTCACTGCCGTTGGGCGACCTCATTGAGGCCGGAACGCGGGTGATCGCTGCAGCCGACGAGCAGTTGGCCGGTAACGACGAGATCGCCCGCGTCGTGTCGACCCTGGAACGTCAGTTCGACGCGCTGACCACCGAGGGCGGGGACACCGGCATTGCCGAGTTGTCCACTCTGTCCGCGGAGGACATCGGCGCGCAGGTGGAACGCTTCCTGGCCCAACACGACGAAGACAGCCCACCCCCCGAACCCCAAGCCTGATGGGCATAACGTGCGGAAGTTCGCTCGGTTAGGCCTCGGTGGTGGGCTCCAGGGTTACGTCGGCGCCGAGTGCGCGGAGCTGACTGGCGAAGTCGGGATAGCCGCGGATGATGTGCTGACCGCCGCTGACCTCGGTCCGGCCGTCGGCGACCAAACCGGCGAGGACCAAGCCGGCACCGGCCCGGATGTCGTGGGCCTCGACCGGAGCGCTGGACAACCGCTCATGGCCGCGGACCACGACGTGGTGCCCGTCGACCCGTACATCGGCGCCGAGCCGGATGAGCTCGTTGACGAACATGAACCTGGCCTCGAAAACGTTCTCAGTGATCATCGAAGCGCCCTCGCTGACCGCAGCCAGCCCGACGGCCATCGGCTGTAGATCGGTGGGGAACCCGGGGTAGGGCAATGTGACGATGTCAACAGCCGTCGGCCGCCGGTCCATCACGACTCGGAAGCCCACTTCCGTGCTTGTCACCTCGGCCCCGGCATCGACGAGTTTGCCCAGCGGTACGTCGAGGTGGTGCGTGCGGCCGTTCCGGATGTGTACGTCTCCCCGGGTCATCACCGCGCCATAGGCCAAGGTGCCCGCGACGACCCGGTCCGGAACCGTGGTGTGCTCCACCGGCTGCAGGCCATCGACCCCGACGATCTCCAGGGTGGATGTGCCCGCTCCGTCGATCTTGGCGCCCATCGCCACCAGCATCGAGACGAGGTCGACGATCTCGGGTTCGCGTGCGGCGTTGTCGATCACTGTGGTGCCCTTGGCCAGGACGCCTGCCATCAGCAAGTTCTCGGTGGCCCCGACGCTCGGAAAATCGAGCCAGACCGTGGCACCCACGAGGGCATCGGCGCTGGCAATCAGGAAGCCGTGTTCGTTGCGGATGTCGGCCCCGAGTCGGCTCAGCCCCGCTACGTGCAGGTCCAGTCCTCGCGAGCCAATGTTGTCCCCACCGGGCAGTGGCACGGTCGCCCGGCCGCAGCGCGCCAGCAACGGCCCAAGGACGCAGATCGCCGCGCGCATCCGGCGGACGAGGTCGTAATCGGTCTCGGTGCCCAAGCGTTGCGGGACGCGGATTCGAGCGGATCCCATACCTGGCTCGAGGGCCGCGCCTGCCTCGAGCTGATAGTCCAATTCGACCTCACAGCCCAGCCGGCGCAGCACTTCGCTCATGATCGCGACGTCGGCGATCTCCGGCACGGCGTGGATGGTGCTGGTGCCCTCGGCCAGCAACGCCGCGGCCATCAGCTTCAGCGCGCTGTTCTTGGCCCCGGTGATGGTGGCGGTCCCGGCCAGCCGAGCACCACCGTTGACGGCGAAGGTAGCCACAAACTCTCCTTGCAGTCAGCGGCCAGCCGGGGGGCGACCGCGCAAGCTGTCCACGCTAGCGTGCGGGTCATGAGTGTCCGGCTGACCCGCATCTACACCAGGACCGGGGACAAGGGATCGACGAAGCTCGGCGACATGTCAGACGTCCAGAAGACCGATGTTCGGCTAGCTGCCTATGCCGATGTCGACGAAGCCAATTCGGTCATCGGGACGGCGCTGGCGTTGGGCCACTTGCCCGCCGACGTGCGGGCAGTCCTGCTGGCCATCCAGAACGACCTTTTCGACGTGGGCGCGGACCTGTGCACACCGGTGATCCCGAATCCAACGTATCCACCGATCCGGGTCACCGAGGACTACGTGACCCGGCTGGAGGGACACTGCGACGACTTCAACGCCCGGCTCACCAAACTTGACAGCTTCATCCTGCCCGGAGGTAGCGCGGGCGCTGCCTTGCTGCACCACGCCCGTACGGTCAGTCGACGGGCCGAACGCAGCACCTGGGCCCTGATCGAGCAAGAGAGCGAACGGACGAACCAGGCTTGCGCGCGCTATCTCAACCGGCTCTCGGACCTGCTGTTCATCCTGGCCCGGATCGCAAACCCGGATGGCGACGTGCTGTGGAAGCCGCGGGCCAACGCTGAATGACCGGTGAGGGCGCTCAGCCAGCTTTCATGTCGTGGATCGGTAGCCGGGCGGTTGTGCCTCGAGCCAGGACAGTAGGCCGTTGACAGCACCAGAGCTCATCGCCACCTGCTCGATCCGGTGCGGGGTCTGACAGGCCAAGATGATCGTCCCTCGCGGAAGCACGATCGCATCACGTTCTCCGGGCTGACGTCGTTCCACGATCTCGATCTGTCCGCGGACCAGCACCCGCGCCGGACGCGGGGACAGCGAAAAGACGCGGTACCAGGCCAACTCCTCCCCGGCAAACCAGCCGACTCCCAGTGCCCACCTACGCGAGGACAGTTTTATCCAGATCTCAACGGCGCCGATTCCGCGCAGTAACAGCGACCTGCGCACGACGAACCCCACGACGAGCATCAGGAGCAGCAGGAGCAGCAAAGACCCGGTGATGATCATGCCGGTCGTCGTCATGACCAACTCGGACCCCAGCCAAGCGGTCCCGGGCTTCGCCTGGCCGCTCGCCTCTGACCCCAGCCCCCGCCTGGCATGGCTAGCTGCCTAGACCGTTTCCCCAGCGGCGAGCAGGCGCGACTCCGCACGCCGGGCAGCGGCCTGGGCATCCCCGTCGTCCTCGTCGGCCCCGCGCGCCTTGTCCAGGGCTTGACGGGCCCGGCCGACATCGATTTCGGAGGCGAACTCCGCGACGTCGGCCAGGATGGACACGCCGCGGTCGGTCACCGACAGGAAGCCTCCGTGCGCGACGACGACCAGTTCCTCACCGGATTCCTGCTGGATCCGTACGGTCCCGCCATCGGCGAGCTGTCCGAGCAACGGGATGTGGCCGGGCAGGATGCCCAGCTCGCCTTCAGTGGTGCGGGCGATGACCATGCTGGCCTCGCCCGACCAGATCTGGCGCTCGACGGCTACCAGTTCGACGTTCAGCGGCACAGTTCTCCTCGGGAGTTGAGCGGCCGGGCGAAGCCCAAACCTCCATCACATGGATCAACATCGTGCAGGCTAGGACTTGTCGGACGACTTCTCGGCCGGCTCGGCCTCGTTGCTCGCCGCACCTGCCTCGGAAGCGTCGGCAGCCGGCTCCTCCGACGAGTCCGCGGCCGGCTCTTCGGCGGCCGAATCCTCGGTGGCGTCGTCGGTCGAGTCCTCGCTCGAATCCTCGGTGGAGTCCTCGGCCGAGGTGTCGCTCGCCTTTTCCGAAGACCTACGAGAGGGCTTCTCCCCGCCCAGTTCCTTGCCCTTGGCCTCGACGTCGTCCAAGCCACCGCAGAGGTAGAACGCCTGTTCGGGCAGGTGGTCGTACTCACCCTTGGCGACCTTGTCGAAGGCCTCGACCGTGTCGCCGACGGACAGGAACGACCCCGGCTGGCCGGTGAACTGCTCTGCGGCGTACATGTTCTGGGACAAGAAACGCTCGATCCGCCGGGCCCGACCGACCAAGACCTTGTCCTCCTCGGACAGTTCGTCGATACCGAGGATCGCGATGATGTCCTGCAGCTCCTGGTAGCGCTGCAGGATCCGCTTGACCTCCTGGGCGACCCGGTAGTGCTCGTCGCCGATGTACTGCGCTGCGAGGATGCGCGACGTCGAGGTCAGCGGGTCCACCGCCGGGAAGATGCCCTTGGAGAACACCGATCGGGACAGCTCCGTCGTCGCGTCGAGGTGGGCGAAGGTCGTGGCCGGGGCCGGGTCGGTGTAGTCGTCGGCGGGAACGTAGACGGCCTGCATGGACGTGATCGAGCGACCCTTGGTCGAGGTGATCCGTTCCTGCAGCTCGCCCATCTCATCGGCCAGCGTGGGCTGGTACCCCACCGCCGAGGGCATCCGGCCGAGCAGGGTGGATACCTCCGAACCGGCCTGGGTGAACCGGAAGATGTTGTCGATGAACAGCAACACGTCTTGGTTCTGCTCGTCGCGGAAGTACTCGGCCATAGTGAGTGCAGACAGGGCGACCCTCATGCGAGTGCCCGGCGGCTCGTCCATCTGGCCGAATACCAGGGCGGTGTCCTGGATGACGCCGGCCTCGGTCATCTCGGTGATCAGGTCGTTGCCCTCACGGGTGCGCTCCCCGACCCCGGCGAAGACCGAGGTGCCACCGAAGTTCTTGGCGACCCGACGGATCATCTCCTGGATCAGCACGGTCTTGCCGACGCCGGCCCCGCCGAACAGGCCGATCTTCCCGCCGGTCACGTACGGCGTGAGCAGGTCGATGACCTTGATGCCGGTCTCCAGCATCTCGGTCTTGCCCTCGAGCTGGTCGAAGGGTGGCGGCCGCCGGTGAATCGACCAGCGCTCTCCTTCGAACTTCAGGTCCGGGTCGTCCAGGCACTGGCCAAGGGTGTTGAAGACGTGCCCCTTGACCTGGTCGCCGACCGGCACCGAGATCGAAGATCCGGTATCGGTGACCTCCGTACCGCGGACCAGACCGTCGGTGGGCTGCATCGAGATCGTCCGTACCAGGTTGTCGCCCAAGTGCTGGGCCACCTCGAGGGTCAGCCGCTTGCGGACCGACTCGAGTTCGATCTCAGCGTGCAGCGCCTGGAACAGCGGAGGAACCGACTCGCGCGGGAACTCCACGTCGACGACCGGCCCGATGATCCGTACGACGCGGCCAGCCATACCGGATGAGCCAGTCTCCGTTTCCGACTCGGACTCCGTCGCTGTTCTTGCCGCGGTCTTGGTGGGGGTAGCGCTCTTGGCCATTAGTCGTCGCTTCCTACGGATACGAGAGCATCGGCGCCGCCGACGATCTCACTGATCTCTTGGGTTATCTGAGCCTGTCGAGCCTGGTTGACGTCCCGGGTGAGCCCGCGGATCAGCTCATCGGCGTTGTCGGTGGCCGCCTTCATCGCCCGGCGCCGAGCAGCGGACTCCGATGCTGCTGATTCCAGCAGGGCGGCGTAGATGCGGCTGGTCACGTAAGTCGGTAGCAGCGCGTCGAGCAACGTCTCGGGATCGGGCTCGAACTCATAGGATGGCTGCTGCTCGGACACCTTGCTCGAGTCGTCATCAGCGAAATCGACCTCCTCCACAACCAGTGGCGCGATTCGGTTGGCGGTCGGCTCCTGGGCAAGCATCGAAACAAACCGGGTGTGTACGAGATGGATCTCATCGACTCCCAGGATGCCGTCTTCCCCCGCGTCATCACCCTCATCGTCGACCCCGGCCGAGAACGCCTTGATCAGCGTGGCGGCGACGTCGCGCGCATCTCCGGCCGTGGGCTGCTCGGAGAACCCGCTCCAGGTATGGGCCACGGCCCGGTTACGGAAACTGTAGTAACCGATCCCTTTGCGGCCGATCACGTAGAGCAGCGGCTCCTTGTCTTCGCTGCGCAGCAGGGATTGCAGCTCCTCGGCGGCGCGGACCGCATTCGCGGTGTAGCCGCCGGCCAGGCCGCGGTCGCTGGTCACAATCAGCACCGCTGCTCGCTTCGGGTTTTCCCGCTCCACCAGCAAGGGATGATCCAGCGACGCCGAGGCGGCCAGCGAGGACAGGGCGCGGGTGATCTCCCGGGCATAGGGCTGTGCGGCCTGTACCCGCTGCTGGGCCTTTGCGATGCGGGTGGTGGCAATCAGCTCCATGGCGCGGGTGATCTTCTTGGTGGAGGTGACCGAGGAGATCCTCCGACGGATCTCGCGAATCTGGGCCATTATCTGGGCGCCGCACGCTGATCGACCGGCATCACTTCTTGGCCTTCTTGCGGACCTGAATCTTCTCCTGGCCGACGTCCTCGGAATCCATCGCCGCTGCCTCGGCCTCGTTGCCGACCAAAGAGTCACCGGAGCTGGTGGTGAACTGCTTCTTGAACTCCTCCACCGCGGCCACCACTGATGCCTCGGTGTCATTCTCGAACTTCTTGGACTCCCGAATTGTGTCCAGAATGCCCTTCTCGTTGTGCCGCAGGTGGTCCAGGAACTCGGACTCGAATCGGCGTACGTCCTCGACCGGCACCTTGTCTACGTGCCCTTGCGTTCCGAGGAAGATAGAGACGACCTGCTCCTCGACCGGATACGGCGAGTACACGTCCTGTTTGAGCAACTCCACGATCCGGGCGCCTCGATCCAGGGTGGCCCGCGACGAAGCGTCGAGGTCGGATGCGAACGCCGAGAAGGCTTCGAGCTCCCGGTACTGCGCGAGGTTGACCCGCAGTGATCCGGCGACCGCCTTCATCGCCTTGATCTGAGCGGCACCGCCGACCCGGGAGACCGACGTACCGACCGCCATGGCCGGACGGACACCCTGGTTGAACAGGTCGGACTGGAAGAAGCACTGTCCGTCGGTGATCGAGATGACGTTTGTCGGGATGTAGGCCGCGATGTCGTTGGCCTTGGTCTCGATGATCGGCAAACCGGTCATCGACCCGCCGCCGAGGTCGTCGGACAGCTTCGCGCAGCGTTCGAGCAGCCGGGAGTGCAGGTAGAAGACGTCGCCTGGGTAGGCCTCGCGTCCGGGCGGGCGACGCAGCAGCAGTGAGATCGCGCGGTATGCCTCGGCCTGCTTGGAAAGGTCATCGAACACGATCAGGACGTGCTTGCCCTGATACATCCAGTGCTGACCCAGGGCCGAACCCGTGTACGGCGCCAGCCACTTGAACCCGGCCGAGTCCGATGCCGGTGCCGCGACGATGGTGGTGTACTCCAGCGCGCCGGCCTCGTCCAGTGCCGCTCGGACACCGGAGATCGTCGAGCCCTTCTGGCCGATGGCCACGTAGATGCAGCGGACCTGCTGTTCGGCATCCCCTGATGCCCAGGCCTGCTTCTGGTTGATGATCGTGTCCACGCAGACCGCGGTCTTGCCGGTCTTGCGGTCGCCGATCAGAAGCTGGCGCTGTCCGCGGCCGATCGGGGTCATCGCATCGATCGCCTTGATCCCGGTCTGCAGTGGCTCGGACACGCTCTGCCGGTCGATCACCGAGGCGGCCTGCAGCTCCAGGACCCGCTCCTCATCGCTCTCGATGTCGCCCAAGCCGTCCAGCGGCTGAGCCAGCGGGTTGATCACGCGGCCCAAAAAGGCATCGCCGACCGGAACAGACAGGATCCGGCCGGTACGGGTGACCTGCTGACCCTCGGCCAGGCCCTGGTAGTCACCCAGGATGACCGCGCCGATGTCCCTGACGTCGAGGTTCAGGGCCACGCCGAGGACCCCATCCTGGAACTCCAACAGTTCGTTGGTCATCGCCGAGGGCAGACCCTCGACGTGCGCGATGCCGTCTGCGGTGTCCACCACGGTGCCGACCTCCTCGCGGGAGGCATCCGCGGAGAAGGAGGACACGTACTGCTCGATCGCACTCTGGATCTCATCCGCGGAGATCGTCAGCTCGGCCATGTGAACGTCCTGTCTGTCTGGATGATTGTCTCGGTGTTCGGTCTGAGGCGCATGTCCGTGCGGCGCAGTCGGCTCATTGCTTGTCCGCCTCCCTCGCTGGCGCTCGGTCGATGCTCCCGCCCTCTCGGCTCAACGGACCAGCCACTGACGTGCAGCGGCCAGCCGGAAACGGGTGCTGCCATCGATGATCTCGTCGCCCACCCGGACGACGAGACCGCCGAGAAGATCGGGGTCCAGCGCAATCTGCAGGGCGATCCGCCGGTTGTAGATACCCGACAGACTGTCCACCAGTCGCTGTTCCTGGTCATCGGTGAGCGCGATCGAGGTGGTGATCTGTGCGATCGAGCGCTCCCGGCGCAAAGCCGCGAGATCGGAGAGTTCTTCGATGGACTGCACGGCGTGGCGGGCGCGGGCACCGGTGAGCCTGGCGGCCAGCAGCAACTCGGTGACCGCGTGGACCTTGCCGCCGACCAGCGCGTCGACCAGGCCTGCCCGCTGGGCGTTGCTGGCCCCGGGCTCGGACAGCGCCCCCTGCAGGTCAGGGCGACCGGCGACGATCCGGCCGAACCGGAAAAGTTCGTCCTCGACGGTGTCCAGCTTGTCGTCGGCCTCGGCCGAGGCGAAGGCCGCCTGAACTGCCAGCCGCTCGAGTCCGGCGGCGAACTCACTGGGCAGTGACCAGCGCGCTCGTACGGCCGACTCCAGCACCGAACCCGTAGCGTCGCCGACCTTGCCGCCGAACACGTTCGCGGCCAACGCGGCGCGAGCATCGGCGTCGGTCGCGGTGTCGGCCAGTGCACGGCGCAACGTGGGCTGATCCTGCAGGAGACCGACGACTGTGAAGAGCTCGTCGGCCAAGCTCAACAGGGCGGCGGCTGAACGACCCTCACTTGCGCTGTCCAGTTCGGCTGCGGCGCCGGCAAGGGCCTCGCGGCTGGCTGCTTGCATCAGGCGCGAGCCTCGTCACCAGCGCCCGCGGGTGCGAACTCCCGCTCGTGATCCCGATCAGTCCCGGGGTTGACCATCTGGTCGAGTTCATCGAGGAAATGATCCACGGTGGCGGCCTTGCGCTCGTCGTCGGACAGCGATTCGACGATGATCCTTTCCGCCAGTTGCATCAACAGTCCACCGATCTCGGCCCGGACCTGGCGGACCGTCTGGTCCCGCGCAGCGACCAGTTGCTCTTCGCCACGCTGCCGGATGCGCTCGACCTCGCGGTCGGCCTGCTCCCGCAGCTCCTCTCGGAGTCGTTCGGCATCCGCTCGGGCGCCATCCCGGATTCTGGCTACCTCGCCGCGCGCTTCAGCCAGAGCCGACTCGAGGCTGCTGCGTGCCTGTTCGAGGTTTCGGGCCGCCGCTTCGCTGTCGTCGACCTGCTGTTGGACCTCGTCCTGCCGCTTGGTTGCCATCCGCGACAGGATCGGCCAGACGTAACGGTAGAGAACGAACAAGATGATCAGGAAGGCGAAGCTCTCAGAGAGCAGGACCAACGCTTCGTCTGACATCAGTCCTCGCCCCGACCAGCAGGGGTGTGCTCGAGTTCAGCAAGGAAGCGGTCCACCGTCGCGCGCCGGCGCCGGTCATCGGACAACGACTGGCCGATGACCCGCTCGGCAAGTCGCGTGGACAGCCCGTCGAGCTCGGTACGCAGCTGGGTCAACGTCTGCGCCCGGTGCGCGGCGAGCTGCTCGGCACCTTGGCGCTGGATCCGCTCGACCTCGCGGTCGGCCTGCTCCCGCAAGTCGGTACGGACCCGGGCCGCGTCGGCCCGGGCTTCGTCGCGGATGCTAGCCGCCTCGGCTCGCGCATCGGCGAGCTCGGACTCGTAGCGTTCCCTGGCCTCCTGCAGCGTACGGGCCGCCAACTCCTTGTCCTGGACCTGCTTGCGCACCATGTCCTGCCGCTCGTCCAGCGCCCGCGAAAGCGGCGGCACGACGTAGCGGTAGAGCACGAAAAGGACGATCAGGAACAGGGCGAACTCGACGAAGAACGTGGCGTTGGGCAGCAAGAAGTTGGTCGTCTCTGCCGCCAGCACGCGTGTCGTCATCGGAGCAGTTCTACGCTGCGCCAGTCACGAACACGAACAGCGCCATGAAGGCCAGGTTGATGAAGTACATGCCCTCGGCCAGGCCGATGATCAGGAACATCGTGGTGTTCAGCCGACCGGCCGCCTCAGGCTGACGCGCGACTCCTTGGATCATCGCCGAGCCGACCAGGCCATCGGCGATCGCCGCACCGATCGCACCGCCGCCCAGAGCTAAGCCGCCGCCGACCATGGCCAGACCGAGCAGGGTCCCGTCGCCACCGCCCTCGGCAGCCACGGCCAGCACACTGGACACACTCATGTCTTCTCCTCGTTTTCCCGTGCCACACCCCGCTGGGTAGGCCACGAATCGACTTCTGGGGAGCAGAGGCAGCGACGCCTAGTGCGTCGCTGCCTCTTCGTCACTGCCCACCGCTTCGCTGAAGTATATGACAGTGAGCAACGTGAAGATCAGCGCCTGGATGACGCCGATGAAGATGTCGAAAAGCTTCCAGGCCGCGTTCGGCGCCCACAGGATGTAAGCCGGTAGCAGGGCAATGATCGAGACCATGATCCCGCCGGCAAAGATGTTCCCCCACAGCCGCAGGGACAGCGAGACCGGTCGGGCGAAGTACTGCGTGATGATCTCGGACGGGGCAAGGAACGCGTATGGCTCGGTCAGGTGTCCGAAGTGCTTCTTCGCACCCCGCGCGCGGATCCCCGCAACTTGTACCCAGATGATCACCAGCAGCATCATCGGGTAGGCCAGGTTGACATCGGCGGTGGGTGGCGGAAGGACGTGCTCGGAGGGCAGCGCGGCCAGCAGGTTGCAGATCAGGATGAACGCGAAGAGCGTCACTCCCAGCGAGACGACGCCGCGGGGGGCCCGCAAGCCCATGCCGTCCCGGACCTGCCCCTGCACCCAGCCGGTGAGCGCCTCGAACACCAGTTGCAGCGTTGTCGGCCGCCCCCGGGTAACCCCCCTCGCCATGTAGAGACCCAGCCCACACACGATCGCGCCCGCGATCGCGGTGGCGATGATCGTGTCGATGTTCATGGTGAAGCCCAGGAACTCACCGGTCCAGTGCTCACCCGGGGTGATCTCTTCGGCGGCCAGCACGGCGGCCGAACCGGCCGCGTCGTTCGTCATCTCTGTCGGATCTCCTTGATCAGCGGCAGCATCGAACTCACGATGGCGAGGAACTGAAACAGTGCTAGCCCGCCGAACACGGCGAGACCGGGGGGACGGAACAGCAGTACGAGGCCGAACGCGATCACGGTGATCGCCGCGAGCCGCACCAGCACCGAGCCGGTGAACCGGATCTTGGATGGCTTGGCGTCAGAGAATCGCTCCACCGAATGTACGACAAGAGCGGAGTTCAGCAGACCTAGGCCTAGACCTACACAGCCGAACAGCGCGTAGCCAGCGTGGCCCAGGGGCACTAGCACGGCGATCCCGAGCACAGCCACAACGGCGGCGGCTAGCGCCGATCGCCGGAGCGTGGTGCGGGTGACCGGAGGGGTGTACGGCGTACCGGCTACCACGACGATCTCATCTCATTCACATATACCTCTTGAACTGCTTGTAGAAGTAGGCGCATGCGGCGACGACACCCAGTGCCAGCCCGGCGAGTGCGAACGCGGGGAAGGTGTCGAACGGAAGGTCGACCAACCAGCCCAGGCCGAAGCCCACCACGACGCAGCCGGCTAGGGTCGTCCCCATTGACAGCAGGTCGCCCAGGCCGGGACCGCCAGCTTCCATCGGTGAGTTCAGCCGCCAAGCTGTCAGGGGTAACCGGGCCAATCAACGTCCGGTGAACCGACGCTACCAGAGCGTCGCCGACCGGAGCGCCGGTCATGTCCTGGCCCGTTGCCGCCGAACCGGCGCAGACCGCTGCCCGGGTCTCTGACGGCCGATCTTCGGTAGCTGGGACAGCACGACGGCGACGACGGCCAGCACGGCCATTCCCACCAGCACCGGGATCGTCTGACCGGTGATCGCGATGGCTACCGTGCCGAAGGCGAGCAACCCCGACCACAGGTACATCGTCAGCACCGCTCGCCGCTGGGAGTGCCCGATCTCCAGCAACCGATGGTGGAGATGCTGCTTGTCCGGGGAGAACGGTGAGCGACCCGCCCTGGTACGGCGAAGCACGGCCAGGACCAGATCGACCAGCGGAATGGCCAGGACCGCCAACGGGATCAACAGTGGCAGGGTCAGGGGCAGGACCCCGCCGAACGAGGAAAGTGCCTGCGGGTCGGCCCGTCCGGCCGCTGAAACCGCGGCGGCGGACAGCGTCAGCCCGATCAGCATGGAGCCGGTGTCCCCCAAGAAGATCCGGGCGGGGTAGAAATTGTGCGGCAGAAAGCCCAAACAAGCACCGGCGAGCAGAGCCGTCGTCAGGGCCGGCGCCGAGGCGACGTCGCCGTACCCGGTACGGGCCAGGTAGTAGGAGTACGCGAAGAAGGCCAGTGCTGCGATACCCGCGACACCGACGAGCAGCCCGTCGAGGCCGTCGACCATGTTCATGGCGTTCACGGCCAGCACGGTCAGCAGGATCGTCAGCGGCACTCCGACATCGGAACCCAATGAGACGGTGCCGATGTCGCCGAACGGGACGTACACGTACTGCAATTGCACCCCGAGCAGCACCATGACGCCCGCGCAGGCGATCTGCCCGACGAGCTTTGTCAACGGATCGAGGTCGAACCGGTCGTCCACCGCGCCCAGCAGGCAGATCAGTCCACCGGCTACGAGGACGGCAGTGGTTTCCGAGCTGTAGCCGAAGGTGCGTTGCAGCGCTGGAAGCTGGTGAGCGACGAGCATTCCCGCGACCACGCCGGCATACATGCCGAAGCCGCCCCACCGAGGGGTCGGGATCGCATGAACGTCTCGGTCCCGGACCTGGGTCATGGCCTTGAAGTGTCGGGCCAGGGTCCGGATGACCGAGGTGGCGAGGAAGGTGACTATCGCTGCGGTCAGCAGAACGACCGAGTACTCGCGCACCCGTCAAACCCGGGGTTCCGGATAGGCCGGGTGGGCAGCGACGAGGTCACCGACCTCGGCCGCGATCGCGGCCGCTTGTGCTCCGGTCGTATCCCGAATGGCCCGACCGATCAGAGAGGCGATCCGCTTCATCTCATCCGGACCCATGCCCTGCGTGGTGACCGACGGAGACCCGACCCGTACGCCCGAGGCGACGCTCGGCGGCTGGGGGTCGTACGGAATTGCGTTCTTGTTCAGCACGATCCCAGCTGCATCGCAGCGCGCTTCGGCTTCGGCGCCGGTCACGCCTATTTCAGAGACATCGAGCAGCGCGAGATGTGTGTCGGTGCCACCGGTGACCGCCCGTAGCCCCTCGTCCTCCAGGCCCTTGGTCAGTGCTTGGGCATTCGTGATGACTTGGCGGGCATAAGCCTGATACTCCTGGCTCTGGCACTCCTTGAGATTGACCGCCTTGGCGGCCACCGAGTGCATCAGCGGACCACCCTGCATCATCGGGAAGACCGCCTTGTCGATCGCCTTGGCGTGCTCGGCCTTGCACACGATCGCCCCACCACGGGGTCCGCGAAGGACCTTGTGGGTGGTGAAGGTCACCACGTCGGCGTAGGGCACGGGACTCGGGATCGCCTGTCCGGCAACGAGTCCGATGAAGTGCGCGGCATCGACGATGAGAATGGCATCGACCTCGTCGGCGATCTCTCGGAAGGTCGCGAAGTCGATCGTACGAGGGATCGCGGAGCCACCGCAGACGATGACCTTGGGGCGGTGCTCACCGGCGAGATCGCGGACCTCGTCGTAGTCGATGTGCTCGGTTTCCTTGCTCACGCCGTAGTGCTTGGCGTTGAACCATTTGCCGGAGAAGGAGACCTTGGTCCCGTGGGTGAGGTGCCCGCCGTGAGGGAGCGCCATCCCCAGCAGGGTGTCTCCCGGTGACATGAAGGCGCCGTAGGCGGCAAGGTTGGCGCTGGCTCCGGAGTGCGGCTGGAGATTGGCGTGATCGGCGCCGAAGAGCTCCCGTGCCCGAGCGATGCCGATCTCCTCGGCCTTGTCGACCTCTGCGCATCCGCCGTAGTAGCGCTTGCCGGGATAACCCTCGGCGTACTTGTTGGACAAGGTCGAGCCCAGCGCAGCCAACACTGCGGGGCTGGTGAAGTTCTCGCTCGCGATGAGTTGCAGCCCGCCGCGCAGTCGTCCGAGCTCACCGAGGATGACATCAGCGATCTCGGGATCGGTCTCACGCAGGGCATTGAAATCAGGCCCCCAGTAGGGAGAGGTGGTCATGCGTTTTCTTGCTCCTCGGGACTCATCGGTGGACGGTCTGGCTCGGTCGTCGGGTCAGGATCGGGCGCGGCATCAACAGCGACAACGGTACGGATGGTCGGGACGAGATAGTACAGCCGGGACTCCGCGACTGCGCCGACGCGTAGCACTCGCGGCGGATCCGCCGTGCAGTCCACGATCGTGCTGGGCTCGCCCTGCGCACGCGGACCATCATCCAACACGACGGCCACCACGTCACCGAGCGACTCGATCGCCTCGTCGGCAGTTCGCGCGGGGGGCCGTCCGGAGCGGTTCGCGCTCGACACCCCGAGCGGTCCCGTCTCTCGGAGCAGGTCACGAGCCAGATCGTCGTCCGGGACCCGTACTGCGACTGTCCCCTTCGCGTCCCCGAGATCCCAAGCCAGCGAAGGGGGGTGTTCGACGATGACGGTCAGGCCGCCGGGCCAGCACGCTCGGGTGAGCAGACGCGCAGCCGAACCCAGGTTCGTCGAGACTCCTTCGAGGGTGTCGACGTCGGCGATCAGCACCGGCACCGGCATCGCGCGGCCGCGGCCCTTGGCGGCGAGCAGACCGGTGATCG
>JACCUF010000203.1 GCA_013811975.1 Geodermatophilaceae bacterium
GACGCGAACGAAGGCGTGCACGCCGGCGTCGGGGCTCACGTCGGACCCGACAAGGAGTAGGAGAGTCGTGATAACCGAACGCATGACTCCGACCAGGCGTAACGGCTCAATGTGCGCAGCCGGTCCCGGATCGTGATGCCGGGGGTGACCACGAGGAACCGCTTGGTGAAGCGGGGATCCTTCGGCTGGACCTGGCAAACTGCCGAGACGAAGCTCCGCGCCTCCAAGAGGTACGGCAAACAGGACTTCTCGTCGGGCGCAGTGATGCGGACCCACTCCTTCATCGGCCGTCCCGGTCGCGGTGAGCACGGTGAACCCCGGCCGCTGTCGATGAGTTCATCGACGCGTGAGGAGGGAAGCTTGACCACGAGGTCGTCGGCGCTGGCGAAGCCGTAGAACTTGCCGGCTGTCTTGAGTCCGGGGGAGCGCAGCATGCGTCCCTCCTATCCGTCGGGATACATCGTGAGCACTCGATGTGCCGCGGGTGAGAAAACCTGGTCAACCCAGAGACCTCCGGCTCCCGGCACCTCAGGGCTCCCGCTCGTACGACGGGGTCGGCATGGCCAACTGGAGGAATGCCTCCCGACGGCGCTCCCGATGCTCTCGTTCCGGCCAGCAATGGCCAGCCCGGTGGCAGGACCGGCCGCTTCAGTTGCCGTGACCACCGGCCAAGGCCGGCGGCGGAACTGGGCGCGATCGATACCAGCAGATCGTAGAGCCGCAGGATCTCTGTCCAGTCCGTGTCGTCATAGCTGGCGGCACGGGCATGCTCTGCTGCGACGGCGGCCTGGAGCTGGTAGGCATCCGCCTGCCCGTACGAGCGGTGCAGTGAATCATTCAGCAGCGCGATGCCGCGGTCGATTGCTGAAACGTTCCATCGACCACGATCCTGCCGGTCGAAGGGTCACGACGTCGCCATGTTCGTCGAGTCGGGCGGGCCTGCGGGCTTCGGTGAGGAGTAGCAGCGCCAGGCCGGCGGCGGGCGTCGGCTGGTCGGGAAGCAGATCGTGCAGCAGTTCGGCCAGCCGGACCGCCTCGGCACAGGCGTCCACGTCGTACGCGGCACGGCCGGAATGAACCACCGTCCCGGCCGGGCTGCGCAGGGCGATCGCGTTGCGTGGCGCCGACACCGCGAGCTCGGCGGTCATCCGGGCCCGGATCGAGTAGCCCAAATCCGGTTGGAGTGCGCGGCCTTGACTTGACTCCGGCTGATGTTAGTCACTCACATTCACTGGTGACGTCCAAGACAGAGCGAACGCGAGCACTGGTGCAGACGACCGCTCTACGGCTCTTTCTCGAATACGGGTACGACGAGACGACGGTCGCTCAGGTGGCCGCGGCAGCTGGCGTGTCACATATGACGTTCTTCCGATACTTCCCCACTAAGGAATCGGTGGTACTGGACGATCCCTACGACCCGGTCATCGCCGAGGCTGTCGGCACGCAGCCTGCGAGCCTGCCTGCCTTCGAACGAGTGCGTCTCGGGTTGCTCGGCGCGTGGCGCCGCCTCCCGGACCTCCCTCACGGGGAGACACGCGACAGGGTCCTTCTCTGCCTCCGTCACCCGACCCTGAGGGCCGCGATGCTCGAGAACACCAGGCGGACCGAAAGCGGCATCGTCAAGGTGCTCGAGCGCACCGGTGTCGCTCATGCGGAAGCAGTGGCCTCGGCCGGCGCTTGCCTCGGTGCTGTCATGTCCACCCTGGTCGACTGGGCCGCGGACCCTGACGCCGCGTTGGGTCAGCGGATTGTCGACGCGCTTGAGGGGCTGCCGGGGACCGGGACCCGGGGATCGGACATAGACGCATCCCGAAGGGGAACTGACTGATGCCCGAGGTTCACTCCACGGCAGGGCGCGCCGTCTTGGAGGCTCGCGGCGTGCGTCGCAGCTACCGCGACCTGGTCGCCGTCGCCGGCGTCGACTTGTGCTTGGCGCGTGGGGAGATCCACGCACTGGTCGGCCTCAACGGCGCAGGCAAGACCACCCTGATGCGGCTCATGCTGGGTATGGCCCGACCCGAGAGTGGACTCGTGCGACTCAATGGCCGTGACCTCCCCCGATGCAAGGCCGGCGACTGGGCTCGGGTGGGCCATCTGATCGAGACGCCGTTTGCCTATCCGGAGCTCACCGTGACGGAGAATGTTGTCGCCTCAGCCCGCCTGCACGGGCTGCAACCCCCGATGGCGGCCATGGCTGCCGGGGAAAGCATTTCCGACCTCGGCCTCACCCCCTGGGCAAGTCGGCCCGCCCGTGGGCTATCTCTTGGCAACTGCCAGCGACTGGGCCTCGCGTGCGCCCTGGCCCATCGGCCGGACGTGGTGGTGCTCGACGAGCCGACCAACGGCTTGGACCCCAGAGGGGTGATCATTGTCCGCGAGTCATTGCGGAAGGCCGCTGAACGGGGCACCGCAGTGCTCGTCTCGAGCCATCATCTCGACGAGGTCTCGCGTGTCGCACACCGGATCACGGTGATGCACGGCGGCGTCCTCGTTGGGTCCCTCGACCCCGGCGGCGTCGATGTTGAGCGGCGGTTCTTTGACATGGTCTACGCCGCGGAACGACCGTTTGCCGGACCGATTCCAGAACCACCAGGAGAACAGTGATGCGGGCCGCGGTGGCGATCGAGTGGCTCAAGCTGCGTCGCTCACGCGTGGTGCGCACGGCCACAGCGGTTCTCGTCTTCGTTCTTCCCGGCTCCGCTGCGGCATTCATGGCTGCTTATCTCAGCGGTGGCGATAGCCAGTTGGCCGCCAAGGTCTCCACGGTGCTCAACGGCCGCACATGGGCTGACTATCTGGGACTGATCGGCCAGTTCTCGTCGGTCGGGGCTCTGCTGGCCGTTGGAGTTGTCGTCTGCTGGACCTTCGGCCGTGAGTTCTCCGACGGGACCATCGGCAGTCTTTTCGCCCTCCCGATCAGCCGGGCTCGTATCGCCTGGGCCAAGGGTCTCGTCGTGCTCTACTGGGGTCTGGCAACGTCAATCCTTGGCGTATTGGTCGCCGTCCTACTCGGGCTCGCACTCGCCCTCGACGCCGCCGGTGGAGCCGAGATCGCGCAAGCGGCGATGATGCCGGTCGGCGTGGCAACCCTGACCACCCTGCTCGCCTTGCCGCTCGCGTTGGTCGCCAGCGCTGGCCGCGGCTACCTTCCGGGCGTCGGAGCGCTGCTGGCGATCGTCGTCGTGACTCAGATCGTCACCGCGCTGGGTGCTGGCGCCTGGTTCCCATGGGCGGCCCCTGGATTATGGTCGGGCCTGGGCGGGGCCGAACTCGCGGCGCAGGTCACCCCCCTCCAGCTGGCCATGCCGTGCCTCGTCGGTGCCCTAGGGATGTCGCTGGCCGCCTGGTGGTGGAAACACTGTGAGGTTGTGTGAACCAGCCATGCCGACCCCGCTCTCGGATTCCTCGTCTCTTTCTCCGGCGCCTTCGCCGCCTCGACTGCGCTGCCCGCTTGGCACCAATTGACCACCGCGTAGAAGGATCTCATGCCTGGTCGTGCTACGACGAATGTCTATTGTGGATTGACCGCAGCCAGTCCGCAGGACGTCAGTAAACGGCCAACGACGCCCAACCGTGAGGAGACCGGGTTCCGCAATTCCGGAGAAGCCAACGCCGGGTAGGCAGTCCTAGGGTTGCGCACATGATCTCAAACATCTCGCTGTTCACCCTGTACGTCACCGACCAGGACAAGGCCAAGCGCTTCTACGTCGACGTACTCGGCTTCGTCGAACGCGCAGACGTCGCGATGGGTGACGGCTTCCGCTGGGTGACAGTCGGGCACCCCGACCAGCCCGAACTCGAGGTAACCCTGATGGTGCCCGGCCCACCCTTGGATGAGGCCATGGCCGAGGCGGTACGCCGTGCACTGGCCGACGGATCGATGGGTGGATTCGGGCTGAGCACTCCCGACTGCCAACAGACCTACGAGGAACTGTCGGCCAAGGGCGTCGACTTCGTCCAGCCTCCTTCCGAGCGTCCGTACGGCGTGGAGGCCGTCATGCGGGACAACTCGGGTAACTGGCTCGTACTGGTGGAG
>JACCUF010000205.1 GCA_013811975.1 Geodermatophilaceae bacterium
CAACGCATTGATCCCGATGAAGGAGCGGGTGGCCGATCGCAAGTTCGACCCGATCGTCTGGCTCGGCTCGAAGATCGGTCTGGCCAAAGGCAGCGGCCGAGACAAGGCTCCGACCACAAAGCCTTGAGCTCGGTTTCTGAGTGAAGGACGCCTTCTATCGAACCTATTGGCACAAGGTGGCCTTCACTCGGAAAGAAGTAGGCGGACGGCGTCCTCGAACTGGCGGTTCCCGGGCAGCCAGTTCACACTGGACAATTCCTGCGTACCGAGCCAGCGCAGTTCGAGGTGCTCCAGGGCGATCGGCAGACCCAAGTCAGGGTTGGCAAGCTCGGCGGACCACAGTCGTACGCTCCAGCTTCCATCCCCGTACGGACTGGGCATCTCACCGAGAAATCGCTGTGGGGTGACGGTGACACCGAGTTCCTCCTGGCATTCCCGGATCAACGCTTCGAACTCAGACTCCCCGGGTTCGACCTTACCGCCGGGGAACTCCCAGAAGCCGGCCAGGGCGGGGGGCGACGAGCGTTGGGCCGCGAGAACTGCGCCCGCATGGATGATGGCGGCTGCAACAACTGTTCCGGGCGGTGGACCCTCGCCGCTCATCCAGGCCAGACTGTCACATCCCTTCGTCCAGCTCGGCCAGCCAGTCCTGTGGCACGTCGGCCCGCTTGACCGCGACGATCGCCAGGTAGTTGAGGGGATCGCCGGCAACCGAAAGCCGATGCTGATAGCGGCGCTCGGATCGGCGCTCGATGATCCCGTCCGCCAACATCCGACGGATCAGCCTGGCAAATCCGGTGTCGTCGTCGTCCCGGTCGAGGAAGTCCTCTTTGATGTTGAAGGCTAGCCAGGCCGGCGTCTCCAGGAGGTTGTGTGCAGCCGCGAAGGCGGCAGTCGGGATGTCACCGAACCCCAGAGCGGCCACCAGAAGCAGGCAGTTGAGCCGATGGGCGGCAATCTCCCCGCGCTGGGTGTCATCGAGATCCGTGAGATCGAGAACGAAGTACTCGTCGTAGACTCCTGGTCGGTCCCGCTCAGTGGCCATGGCCGCTTCCGGGATGATGTCGACCCCGGCGAGATGACCCACCCCGAGGTCGGCCAGTTCCTCGCCCATCATCCCGTTACCGGCGCCGACGTCCAGAACCCTCAACGACGCCGGCTCCACGCCGGCACGTTCGAGTTCGGCTTCAACGAGTTCACGGACGACCTGCGGGGACACGCACTTGAGCCGCTCGTAGAACAGGTGCTCGTAGAGGCCGGGGATCTCGTAGATCTCGCGGTATCGTGGAACCGGATCCGTTTCGTCTGCCCTTCGATCTCGACGTCGAAGAATTCCTCGTCCTGATCCAGTTCGGCACGACTATGCGGCAGCCGCACCTCGAAGTTGCGGTCCTCGGCAGACGTTTCTGGGGACATGCCGTGCAGGCTAGGCGATCCGGACTATGCCTGCTGAACCACTCCGCGGTCGCTCACGAGCCTGCCAGGCTCAGCGGCCGAAGACCTGCGTCCAATAGGGTCCCGACGCGCCGCCGTAGGCCACGCCGACGCCCATCGTCTGTAGAGCGCAGTTGAGAATGTTGGCGCGGTGGCTGGGGCTCTTCATCCATGCCTGCATCACGGCCTGCGCCGTGGGGTAACCGAAGGCGATGTTCTCCCCCCCGTAGTTGCCGATCCCTGCGGCTGTCACGCGATCCGAGGGACTCTCGCCGGACGGGTTGGTGTGATTGAAGAATCCGCGGTCTCGCATGTCGGCACTATGTGCGCGAGCAACCCCGGCGAGGGCGCCATCCGCCGACAGCAATCCGCAGCCGGCTGCCGACCGTTGGTCGTTGACAAGTGCCAGCACCTGAGCCTCGACTCCGGCATCGTCGACCGGTCCGGCTGGGGGTAGCTGCGGTTGCGGTTGCTGGGGTTGCGGTTGCTGCGGTTGCGGTTGTTGCGGTTGCGGTTGCTGCGGTTGCGGTTGCTGCGGTTGCGGCTGCGGTTGCGAGACCACCGGTGTCTCCGGTACCAGCTGCGGCTGGACCTGAATGCTTGGCGCGGAGTCGGCATTCACCGTGGGCGGTGGGATCGTCGATCTGGCAGGTGGCCCCGACGTACGCTCGCCACGGGCGGCAGCTTGGTCTGCGGGCACGGATGCGGAATTCGGTGCGGCGGTTTCCTCAGCCATCCCTGCCGCACCGCCGGCGCCGCTGGGGAGCAGCAGCACGCCGCTGACCAGAACCAGCAAGAGCAGTGCCGAACGGGCGACCGCAGCAACCACAGGGACTCGACACAGGCCGGCGAACATATCGTCAGGCTACGCAGTCCACATGAACGCTGCGTGTCATCACCTTGCCTCCCCTCGATCCGGACACACACACACAAGGTTATGAGCTCGGTTGGTGGCGTCCTTGGCTACGGTCTCGCCCGGGACATGGGACCTGCGGGTGAGGGGTCAGCGGCTCGGGTACCCGACGAGCACCCAGTCGGGGGGATCGTCCGTGGCGAGGAAGACACCCATCCCGGTGCTGGTCAACAGCATCGGGATGTACGCGGCCTCCAGCGGCTCAGCGGCGCCCGTCGCCAC
>JACCUF010000212.1 GCA_013811975.1 Geodermatophilaceae bacterium
GGACGATGGTCGCGCGGGACGCGGACCGGTGCGGGATCGCTGTGTGCGGCGAGTCGGTGACCTTGGCCGCCTGGTCCGATCGTCGCCGCATGCGGTTCGGCTACCGGAACGCGCGCCCAACGCGGCTACGGATGTTTTATGCCTGACTGCCGATCACCGCAGGAACATCCCCCAAACGGCACAGCCCCGTCGGCGCTCGCCGTACTTTGCATACTTGAGCGAGACAGCCCGGCCCGTGCAAGCTTCCCCGCGGTGCGATGGGAAATCTTCCCTGCATCTCGACAGATGATTCCTGCCACCCGCCCCCCCTTCTGCGCGGTCGAGGTCACGAAGGGCAACAGTCTCGGTGGCCTTGCGCTATCCGGTGTCTCGCATCGAGTCCGGTAGGCGGTCCCCCCTACCGGCCGCTACCGGGGTTCCCGGACGAAGGTGCCCCCCCGCCAGACCCACTGAAGCCGGGTGTTGTCGATCGGTTGGACGACCTCGGAGCCGTCCCGGCTCAGCCGAACCTCCGCGAACGGCTCGGCCTCGTCGACCACCGCCCAGTCGTCGAGGTCGTCGACGTCCTCGGTGGCCGCAAGGAGACCGACGTGCAGATCCTCGAAGTCCTCGCCTTCGGGTAGGTCGTCGGGGACCAGTTGCGCCTGGATCACCACCGTGTTCGCAGCGGCGTAGACCTGCGGTCGGACGATCTTGTAGCGGCCCTGGTCGCGGCGACCCGTGTCGCTGGTGTAGATCGTCATCGCGTCGCCGACCTCGCCCTCGGCGTCCTCGACCTGCACCGACAGGCGATAGCCGTCCGGGGTGCCGACAGCGATCCGGCCGCCACCCGGCAGCTCTGTCACGGTGGCCGCCGGCCGATCACCGCCACCGTAGGTTTCGAGCTGATCGTCGGTCGAGCACGCCGCCATCAAGAGCGCTGCTGCCACGAACGACGCATTCCGAGGTCTCATGGGTCTTCCCCCGTCCAAGAGTGCAGGGCTGACAGCTGAGATCAGCCTGCCAGCCGCATGGTAGCCGGCCACGCACCAGCGAGTGGTCGGAGGCGGGATCGCCCTTGCCGCCGGCCTTGCCGTGTAGGCCGAAGGTGCGGGCTCGGGAGAAGAAGATGTAGTCGTAGCGCTTCTTGGTGTCAGAGCCGATGGTCGGCTCGCCGGTGCGGCACTCGCGGGCGCTGACAGGGCATTCGAACACGGATCGCTCGGGGCCACCGGGCGTGTTGAACCACGCCCCGTCCGTCTGATCGGACTCGGCGAAGTCGCCCGGGCCGTTAGGCCGCCCGCTCTTGGCGCGCAGGCGATACATGTGATCGAGCGCCCTGTCCCAGGGCACGGCGTTGAAGTCGCCGCCGACGACAACGTGCACTCCGTAGTCGATCAGCGGGCCGGTCACGCGGGCGATCTCCACCACCTGGTCGCGGCGGATCTCGTCGCGGCGCTCGGTTTCCTCAGGGAACCGCTCGCGATCAGGGTGTCCGGAGCGCAGGTGGGTCACGCAGGCACGCAGGGCGTTCGCTGCCGGTCCTCCGGCGAGGACCACGTCGGCGCAGGTCAGGTGGAAGTCGCGCAGCGGGTCCTTCGCGTCGGGGGTGAGCCTGGTGCGGCTCACCCGCTCCAGATCGCCCGGAGAGGCGATCATCTCCCCCTGCCGCAGACGAAGGTCGCCGGAGGGCAGGACGACGGGCGCACCCCTGGCGTCGCGGCCGGCGCACCCCGTGCGCGGGTCATCTCGGAGCACGGTGAAGGCGGTGTCCCACGTGGGGTGCCGGCGTCGGAACTCCGCCACCTGGTTGATGCAGATCTCCACGACCAGGACCACCTGCGGATCGGTGACCCCGATCTGCATGTCGAGGTGGTCGAGGGACGCAGACACACCGTGGCCGTGGCTGCCGCCGGCGATGTTCTGGCTGACCACCCGGATCTCCTGCGTCACCAGGTCGCCACGCCGACTCGAATGGTCGGCTGTGGACGCTGCCGGCGCGGTGGACAGGACGGCCGTGGCGAGAAGCAGGGCCGCGAAGCAGGCAATGGCGACGCTTCGGTCTCGCACCGGGCCTCCCTTGGAGTGAGGAGAATCGGAGGGAACATGCCCGGGCCAACTCACGGTAAACGGCTTGGCCGAACCTCGGTCACCGTTGGCCTACCTCGCCATCGACCTCGCTGCGGGTCGATCGGCGGTCCTACGGTGGTGGCTGCGACTGTTCGAGTTGCCGTTCCCACGCTCGAAGCGTCGGGGGTGCCGGCGCGTTTCCGGTCACGGATCAGGCCGATCGGCGGGTGGGATGGCGCGAACTCTCCGGTGCCCTCGGTGAAGAAGACCCACACCGACCAAGGCCGCCCGGTAGGCGCGACCCGGAGCTGGTCGAAGTCGGCGTGCACTCCACAGTCCTGAGCGAGCTCAGCTGTGAACAGCGTGCTCGTGTCGTCACGCTTGCCCAGCCCATCAGCCCGCAGCACCGGCGCTCCGGTCGGCTGCCACACGACCAAAGCGTCGGCATCGTCACGCACAACGGTCACAGGCTGAGCGAAGTGCGGCACCGAGGTGTCGACGACCGTCGCGCCGGCCAAAGTGGCCCGTCGCCCTCCCGACACATGATCTGCTTGCCGGCGGGCCAGTACGGCGGCGGCGGACTGCCCGACGGCCGCGGGTGGTTCTCGCTCACGAACATCGAACATTGGCGACGACGTGTCACGAGCGCCGCGACAGGCAGCTACCGCGAGGTTCGAACATTGCAAGGTGCCTGACCGAACGCGCATCTGTGCAATGTTCACCGTGGACAGCCGCGCAATCTTCCTTGCATCTCGACACTCAGCCGTTTTCGAGATGCAGGAGAGAATTGCACGACCGCCTGCGGCGAACTTTGACCGAAGAGCCCTCAGCTGGTCGGGCGTGAAAGGTGCGCGGGAACTTCGATGAGCTGGATCATCGCGCCTGTTCGGTCCTTTCTGCGGCTACAGCC
>JACCUF010000229.1 GCA_013811975.1 Geodermatophilaceae bacterium
GCGCGACTTCGCACTCGCTGCCTAAGCGGGTCTGAAGTCCGTCAGACCGGGAGGGCCTCCGGCCCGGACCCTGGCGCCGCTAGGAGGATCACCGTACGACCCGGTTGCGGGGACGTACGGGACACCAAACAGCAACTGGGCCTGTCACACCGACTAGTTCGCGAGATCGGTGGGGCCGAGTAGAGGCGATGTGAGCTGCGCCCGGAGAAGCCCTGTCTTAGCACCGAAGGACCCGGGTTCGATTCCCGGCACCTCCACTCTGCGGCGACGCCGTGCCCTTCCTGGGCACGGCGTTATTGTGCGAGTGGCAATCAATCGCGGTGCTGGCTGGTGCGGGTCGGCGTCCGACCTTGCGGCCTGTCTTGTCGGTCTGGTTGTTCGGTTCGGTCATGTCTGGCTCTTGTCCTCGATCTCCCAGGCGTGATCGAGGACGTGCCAGGCGAATCGTCGTACGGCGTAGCGCGTCGGCCAGCCCTTCTCGATCAATGGGGATCCGTCCGAGGCCGCAGACAACAGCCTGATGACCTGTTCGCGTCGGCTCGCGACAGCAACAGGGGACAGGTCGGAGGTCTTGGGGTCCGTCCTGATCCCGATCCGGTGGGCATAGCCGGCCTCCGATGCGATCACGTGCTCGATCACCTTGTCCCGGTCCCGGCCGCCACCGCGTGGGCCTTTTCTCAGCGCAGCCGGGGCATGTGCCGCGATGTCGTCGAGCAGCTCCCAGCTGGCTTGCAGCAAGGCTGCCTGCCGCCCGGCCGACAGCGCGCTGATCTTGACGAGGTCGGCTTTTGGCGGCTTGTCCAGGACGCCGAACTCGGTGCTGCCCGAGCCTTTCAGCTGCTCGACGACCTCGAAGTCCAGCCGTGCCGGCCAGCGAATACCGGCCGCTGACGCGAGAGGTGCGTACCGGTCGGCATAGGCGGCCAACGCCTCGATCGCCAGATCCTGGGTTTTCGCCGCGCGAGCCCAGCCCGGCCAGTCCAGGGCGCAGGCGAATGCCTTCTTGTCCGTCGCCTCGGTGTAGATCGTGATTTTCGCCATGCTGCCGCGCCTACCCCGGACGCCGCGGGTTTAAAACGTGCTCGGGCCGCCGAGAATGGTCTCACCAATCTCGCGCAGTTGCTTGATCTGCTCAGGAGTCAGGCGGTCGAAGATCTGCTCGCGCACGGCGTTGACGTGCCCGGGCGCGGCGTCAGCCAGTGCGGCCATGCCTTCAGTGGTCAGCGACGCCAGCATGCCGCGGCCGTCGTCGGCACACGGCCGCCGTTCGACCCAGCCGCGCTCCTCGAGGCGGGTGACCGCGTGCGACAGGCGACTACGCGAGGCCAAGCAGCGCTCGGCCAGCTGACTCATCCGAAGCATCCGGTCAGCGGCCTCGGACAGGCGCACCAGGATCTCGTAGTAGGTGAGCGGGATGTCTGCGTCGCGTTGCAGCTGACTGTCGATCGCTTCCCCGATGGCCTTCGTCGCTGCGAGGTAGGTCCGCCAGGTGACTTGTTCATACTCGTCCAGCCACCGGGTCTGCGCTGTCGCCTGCATCACCAAGCGTTTCCTCTCAGGGGAATGGTTCAACGCGCAACTAAGTTCTATGTGCCGTCAGTCTTACGACCGCTGGACTGCGGCGGAAGTGCCTATCGGAAGGAGAATTACATGACCAGCACCGTCCAGACCACGATCCCCGGTTTCGTCGCTGGCAGATGGACCATCGACCCTGTGCACTCTGACGTGTCCTTCACCGTCAAGCACATGATGGTCAGCAAGGTTCGCGGTCACTTCCGCACATTCTCCGGCACGCTCGTCACCAGCGAGGACATCAGCCAGTCCTCAGTCACCGCCGAGGTCGACCTGGCCTCCTTCGACAGCAACAACGAGCAGCGTGACGACCACATCCGCAGCAAGGACTTTTTCGAGGTGGAGACGCACCCCAAGATGACCTTCCGTTCCACCGGAATCCGGGCCGATGGCGAGGACCACGTGATCGTCGGCGAGCTCACCCTGCATGGTGTGACGAAGTCCGTCCCCTTGGCGGTCGAGGTGAACGGCTTCGGGTCCGACGCGTACGGCGGCTACCGGGCCGGCTTCTCTGCCACCACGGTCATCAACCGCAACGACTTCGGAATCGACATCAAGTTGCCGATGGACGGTGGCGGTGTCGTCGTCGGCGACAAGATCAATGTCCATCTGGAGATCGAGGCTGTGCTGGATCCGTCGCAAGGCTGAGCACCACGGCGGCCTAACACGAGGCGAACACTACGATCTGGCGACCTGAGCAAGGAGTTACCCCATGCCGATCACCCGTCTCAACCACGCTGTTCTGTACGTTCGAGACGTCGAGGCGAGCGTCGCGTTCTACTCCAACGTGCTGGGGTTCCGGAAGCTGGACATGCTCCCCGACGGCTTCGACGGCGCGGCCTTCCTGCAGGCTGAGGGCTCGACCAACGACCACGATCTCGGGCTGTTCCAGATCGGCTCCGATGCCAGCGCCTCGGCGGCCGGCCGGCCGACGGTCGGGCTCTACCACTTGGCGTGGGAGGTCGACACCCTGGCGGAACTGTCCCGGATCAAGGCGGCACTCGGCGCAGCCGGTGCCCTCACCGGCGCCAGTGACCACAGCACGAGCAAGAGTCTGTACGGGAAGGACCCGGACGGCATCGAGTTCGAGGTGGCGTGGTTCGTACCCACCGATCAGCTCGACGAGATCGTGCTCGAGGGGCGCAAGGGGATCAGCCGACTGGACCTCGACGCTGAAGTCGAGCGGTACGGAGCCGGCACCGTCGGTGGAGTCGGCCGCCCGTGACCGCACCCTTCGTGATCTTGACCTTATTGCGGCGACACGCCGTAATCGGCGGCCGAAAACCACCATAAGGTCAAGATCACCACGAAATGCGGTGCCTCTAGCAGTTCCAGCGCTCGATGGCGGGATATGACTTGTCCCATCCCAGGACGCTGAGCGTGGAAGTGCCGAGCACCAGATACTTTCCGAGAGCCACATCCAGTCCGAGCCAGCGCACGGCGAGGGCGCGCAGGCAGTGACCGTGTCCGAAGATCAGCGCTGGCCCGTCCAGTCGGCGTAGGTCCTCGATGATCCGGTCCAGCCGACCCGCGAGCTGTTCGGCGCTCTCCCCATTCGGTACCGGATGGGTCCACAGGTTCCAGCCCGGGTCGCCGCGCCGGATCTGCGTACTGGTCAGGCCCTCGTAGTCGCCGTAGGACCACTCCACCAGCCGGTCGTCGATGATGGCGTCGGGAAAGCCGGCTAGCTCGGCGGTCCGCCTGGCGCGTTGCAGCGGACTCGTCAGCACCTTGGCGAAGGACTGACCGGCGATTCGAGCGGGAATCTCATGAGCGGCTGCCTCGCCCTCGGGCAACAGCGGCAGATCCGTAGTCGAGGTGTGTCTCCCGGACTTGCTCCACTCGGTGGCCCCATGCCGGACGAGCCATACCTCGTGCTGCGCCACCGCCGGCTCTGCGATACCGGACACCTCGAGGTTGGACACTCCGGCAGTGTGCCCGACTGCCAGAAACGACCACCGACACACACACAACGAACCGGCGCCGTCAGCGCCACCCGGCCCTCAGCTCAACAGGCGCCGGGCAGCCGCCTCGATCTGGGCCTCTCCGAGCAACACATGGGCAGCGGCGGGTCCGAGCGGGACGAAGCTGTCGGCGCTGCAGACCCGCGCCAGCCGACCGGCATACCCGCTGTCCACGAGCTCGCTGATCACCGCCTCGGAGACCCCTCCGCTGCAACGTGTTTCGTCCACGATTAGCACGCGACCGGTTGCCTCGGCCTCCCGTAGGACGTCCTTGACCGGTAGCGGGGCCAGCCACCGAAGGTCTAGCACTCGGACCGCAGAGCCGGTCCCTCCTAGACGTTTGGCCACCTGAAGACTCATCGGCAGCCCGTTCCCGAAGGTGATCATCGTGAGGTCGTGTCCGGATCCGTACGTTCGGGCCCGGCCGATCTCGATGTGCTCGTCTTTCCAGTTGGCAGGTGCCGCGTACGGCCATAGCCACGCCTCGTCATCCGAGCCATGGAGCTCCCGAGCGTGGTAGAGCGCGATCGGCTCGACCATGACCGAGACGGTGCCATCGACCCGAGCGGCAGCGAGGCAGGTCCGCAGCATGGGCGCCGCGTCACGGGGGTGCGCGGGTACGGCCAGAACCAGCCCCGGTACGTCGCGTAGCACTGCCAGGGAATTGTCGTTGTGGAAGTGGCCGCCGAAGCCCTTCTGGTAGGCCAGCCCGGCGATTCGGACCACCATCGGATTCCGGTAGGCGCCCTGGGAGAAGTACTGGATGGTCGCCGCTTCACCGCGAAGCTGGTCCTCGGCGTTGTGCAGGTAGGCGAGGTACTGGATCTCCGGGATCGGCAGGAATCCGGCGAGGGCGGTGCCGAGCGCCAGACCCAGGATGGACTGCTCGTCCAGCAAGGTATCGAAGACCCGGGCCCGCCCGAAGGCGCGCTGCAGGCCGCGGGTCAGCCCGTACACACCTCCCTTGGCAGCGACGTCCTGGCCGAAGACGAGGACACCGGGGTCGCCGGCCAGCGCGTCGGTCAAGGCGGCATTGATCGTCTGGGCCAGGGTGAGCAGGCCCTGGTGTTCGGGCAGCCGATCGCCAAAGACGGCCTCACGCCGGGCGACCGAGGCTGGTTCGGTCGCTGCGACCGCTACGGCAACGGGACGTCGCGGGGCCAGCGGCGCAATCGTCTCGGCGCGGCTGCCGATCGTCGCGCTGGCCATCGCCTTCTCGGCGATTGACCAGACGTGCTCAGTTGCTCGGTCGTAGCGATCGATGAGTTCTGCTGGCGTATGCGCACCGGAGGCGATGAGGAGGGCGGCGGTACGCACCAACGGATCCCGCGCATAGTCGGCGGCGATTGTCTTCGTACTCCGATATGACGCTTCCGCGTCCGAGCCGGCGTGCCCGAGGAAGCGCACCGCCTCAAGGTGCAGCAGGACCGGTCGACGTCGTCCGCGCGCGTGCCCCACGGCGCGGTTGGCCACGTCAAAGGTCTCGGCGAGATCGCCGCCGTCGGCGTGGAGGTAGAGCAGGCCCGGCCTGTTGCCGACAGCCGTCCTCACCCAGCCGGGCGGGCTCGGCACGCTGATGCCGTACCCGTTGTCCTCGCACACAATGATCAACGGGAGCCCGATGCCCTGGTAGACGGTGTGCAGCGCAGTGTTCAGGGCGCCGGTGACCGTCGAGTGGTTGATCGAGGCGTCCCCGATGCTGCACACCGCGACGGCATCCTCCGGCCATGGTGTGCGGTGACCCAGCTTGCGCGCGCGTTCGATCGCGAAGGCGACGCCAATCGCCCGCGGGAGATGCGATCCGATCGTCGAGGTGGACGGGATCACCGCAAGGTCTGGATGCCCGAACACCTTGTGCCGGCCGCCGGAAATCGGCTCCTGCGTCGCGGCGGCAACGCCGAACAGGATGTCCCGCACCGGATCCTGCCCAGGGAGCTGGCCGGCACGAGTGATGTAGAAGGCTCCCGACCGGTAATGCAGGAGGGCCGGGTCATCAACCCGCAGAGCCGCGGCAACCGCCGCGTTACCCTCGTGCCCGGACGATCCGATCGTGTAGTAACCGCGACCTCGGCTGTGCATCCACTTCGCGGCCAGATCGCAGAGCCGGCTGGCGATCTGGGCGTCGAAGAGCTCCAGGCAGCGGTCGAGGCTAAGACCCGAACCTTGGCGTACGGCGGTACTGCCCGGCCCCGTCCCTGGCTCGTTCTGCTCGACATCGGGTCGGGGCAACGCAGTGACCGCCTCGCGGAAATGTTCTTCCAGTGCGTGGCGGCTCCGGGTCGGCTGGGTCGGCATGCCTGCGGCTCAACCAGCCCTGCTCCGCGTCGGGACGCACGGAACACACGGGAGGCGGTGTTGGCCCGGTTCGGCCACCGCCGGTGCGGCTACTGCTGCCGCTATCTGAGCGGGGACGCCAGCTGGTGCCGGCCCGGTATGCGGCGTCGTCTCCGGGGCCGCAGCGGGTAGCGGTGTACGGATGGTGAACCAGGCCAGGATGCCGCCAGCGGCCAGCAAAACCGCGTTGCCGATCATCGCCCGCGGGTAGGCCGCATCCAGCCCAGCCGGGGACAGACCGGACCCGGTGGACAGCCCCACCAGCAGCGGCAGGCCGGCGACGGCGAGCAGCCCTGCCGCCCGGGCCACGGCGTTGTTGACGCCGCTGGCCACCCCGGCGTACCGGTCCTCAGCGGCCGCGAGGACCGTAGCCGTCAGCGGAGCCACCAGTACAGAGAGCCCCAACCCGAAGACCACGGCGCCGGGCAACACATCGGCCACATAGTCCGCATCCGGACCCGCGCGCAGGAACAGCATTGCGCCGACGGCACAGATCAACGGCCCCACCGTCATCGGAATCCGCGGGCCGATCCGACCGAGCAACGCCCCGGCTCTCGCCGAAAGCAGCATCATCAGGATGGTGACCGGGAGCATCGCCAGGCCGGCACCCGTGGCGGAGAAACCGGAGACGACCTGAAGTTGCAGGACCAAGATGAAGAAGACCGCACTCAGTGCGCCGTACACGAGGAAGGTCATCGCGTTCGCCGCGCTGAACTGTCTGGAAGAGAAGATACCCAACGGCACCATCGGGTGCGCCTCGCGGCGCTGACTGAGGATGAACCCGGTCCCGCCGGCCAGAGCGAGTACCGCTGCGGCCAGCACGTCGGGCCGAGTGAGATCGTCGGCCGCGTAGATCAGCGCGTACGTACCGGCTCCCAGTGTCACGACCGCAAGGACCGTGCCGAGCCAGTCGAAATGCCCCGCGCTCAGCTCGTCCCGGCTCTCCGGTACATGTTTGTGCCCCACCCAGAGCGCCAAGGCGGCGAGTGGAACGTTGATCAGGAAGATCCACCGCCAGCTGGCTTGGTCGATGAGATAGCCACCCAGGAACGGACCGATCAGGGTCGCCACCCCGCCGAGCCCGGCCCAGGTGCCGATCGCCCTGGCTCGGTCCGCCGGGACGAACGATGCCTGGATCAGCGCCAGACTGCCGGGTGTCAGCAGGGCGCCGCCGATCCCCTGAAGCGCACGGGCGGCCACGAGTTGCCAGATGTTCTGCGACAACCCGCACATCAGCGAGGCGACGGCGAACCAGGCGATGCCGATCAGGAAGATCCGCCGCCGTCCCAGTCGGTCGCCGAGTGAGCCGCCAACGAGGATGAACGAGGCCAAGGTCAGGGTGTACGCGTTGACCGTCCACTGCAGACCGGACAGGGGTGCGTCGAGATCTTCGGCGAGGGTAGGCAGGGCGACGTTGACCACGGTGGCATCGAGCATCGCGATCGAGGAGCCGAGGATCGTCGTGAGCAGGATCCAGTTGGCCTGTCTCGTGCCCCATCGGATGTCTGACCCGGCCATCCGGTCCACCACCCTCCCACCCTCAGCGCGACTGGTTCTCCTGGGATTTCCCCAAGCTGCGGCCACGTCAAGCCCTCGCGTCGTGAAGGTATTCCCAGGGAGCCCCAACGAAGTACGCGCAAGGCTCCCTACGTGGGTGTGGCTTGGGCGCGGCACGTACCGTGAAGTGGTGACGGGACCTCGACGATTCCCTGCGGCCATAGCCGCGATGGTGCTGGGAGTGCTGCTTGCCCTGGCCGGGTGCGTTGCCTCGGTCGACGAACCCGACGAGCACGACATGTCGTCCATGGAGCCGGGGATCGCCACGGTCGGGGGCGGCCCGGACACCCCGTACCGCGGCTTGGCGCCCACCGAGCCCTTCCCCCGTCCGGCATTCACCCTGACCGACACCGACGGGGCGCCGTACGACTTCATGGCCGAAACGTCCGGAGAACTGACGCTCCTGTTCTTCGGCTTCACGAACTGTCCGGACGTCTGCCCCACGACGATGGCCAACGTTGCCGTGGCCCTCCGGAATGTCGATCTTGCGCTGGCAGAGGAAGTCAACGTGGTGTTCGTGACCACCGATCCAGCTCGGGACGATGCGGCCACGCTCGGTGCCTACCTCAAACGTTTCGACGCCGACCTACCGGTGAGCTTCACCGGCCTGACCGGCAATCAGGCGGCGGTCGAAGCAGCGCAGCGCGAAGCCGGGGTGCCGGTCGCGGCGGACAACGGAGAGACGCATTCCACCTTGCTGCTGCTTTACGGGCGCGACGACCTGGCTCGAGTGGCTTTCCTGGCCGGCAGCGTTCCCGATGACATCACCCACGACCTGGAGATCATCGCGCGGGAGTGAGGGTCCCGATTTCGGCTGCTTCTCCGGGCCGTACCTGCAGATCGAGACATCGGCCATCCGATCGCGGCCAAAGACTGTGCCCGACAAGCCTCGAGGGGTGGCGGCTGACCTAGCGGTCAGGGGCTGCGGTTGGCCGGCGGCCGTGCAGTAGTGTCGACTCTCCGTAAGGGGCTGTGGCGCAGCTGGTAGCGCACCACACTGGCAGTGTGGGGGTCAGGGGTTCGAGTCCCCTCAGCTCCACTCTTGAAAGGCACTGGTTCACACGGCTTTTCGGGTTTTGGTCTTATTCGGCGAGAAGACGAAGTGGCCGTCAGTCCGCACAGAGTCCGCAGGAATCGTGCGAGGTCTGGGCTGTGCTGCTTTCGCGACCACCGTGAACTGGCAGAAGTTGACGCGCGCTGGCCGCGAACCCCGATCTGCGGCGATCGTCCCCCGCCTGGCTCGGTCCATGGTGTTGCGCCGCCTGACAGCGAGGTGTGGCCGGACGCGGTAGAGTGATAGCACGGGATATCACGGAGGGTGTTTATGAGTGATGTATTGGTTCGCGACGTTCCCGACGACGTGCTGAAGGCGCTGGACGCCCGCGCGGCGCGGCTGGGCATCTCGCGTAACGAATACGTGCGGCGAAGGCTGGCTCAGGACGCCGTCGGCGCCAAGTTGCCCGTCGGTGTTGATGACCTGACGAGCTTTGCTGCTGCCTTCGCCGACCTCACTGACTCGGTGGTCATGACCAAGGCCTGGGAGTGACCGACTGGCTCATAGATAAGTCCGCGTTGGTGCGGCTCGGTGAGAGCGCCGACGCACAGGTGTGGGCCGAACGCGTCGAGCGGGGGCTTGTGCGGATCACGACAGTTACCCGCCTGGAGGTAGGCTTCTCAGCGCGGTCGGGCAGGGACGCCCGAAGTGCGTTTGCCGGAGCCCCGTTGGCCGCGATGCCGGTCGAGTACCTAACTCCCTCGGTCGAGGACCGCGCCCTTGAGGTACTGCTGCTGGCCGATCAGGGCCAGCACCGAGGGCCCTCGATCCCTGATCTGATGATTGCCGCCGTCGCGGAGCTCGCCGGTCTGATTGTGCTGCACGTCGACAAGGACTTCGAGCTGATCGCGGATGTCACTGGCCAAGCGGTCGAGCGTCTCCGCTAGCGCCCTTTAGGCCGATCGTCGTCGTACGAAGTATTGGCTAGCAGAGTTGGGGCAGCGTTCGGCCTGATCGACTGACGTAAAGGATCTCGGCGGGATTCGGCGAAGATTGCGGTCAGCTCGCCCTTGTCGATGGGCCGATCAGTACGGAGCGAGTTGCCCGGCACGAACTCAATACTGCTATGCAAGACGATTCGCTCATGACCGGCGCGGTCCCTCGCGAGGCGATGTTGTCGTAGTGCGGCCGCGGGGCTAGGACCCCTTGGTAGGTGCCTCGTCCGCCGTAGGTCCGGGGATGGTGTCGATACCCTCCATCGCCTTGGTGAATTCGATGGCCTCGTCGTCCATGACGGCGCGCGGGTTGAACGAGGGATCGGCCATGACGCCATGAACGCGTCGTCGCTGCATCCCGAAGTTCCCCGCGTCGTACAGCGGCAGCAGCGCCGCCTCCCGCAGGTAGCGGTCGAACTGGTGCTTCTTGTCCACTGAGTTCACGCCGACCACCTGCATGCACTTGTACACACAGTCAAACAGCATCTCCGTGCAGTGGATCTTGCACATTGCGCTGAGCATCTCGCCGTGGTAATCGTGCTGGTCCAAGTAGTGAGCGCTCTTCCAGCAGAAATACCGGGCAGCCTCAATCTTTGCGGCGACGTCGCCTAGCACGTAACCCGGATACTGGTAGTGGATGATCGGCTTGGGGCCGCCAGCAGTGTAGGTCTTCGCCCACTGCAGCGCGTCCTCATAGGCTGCCCGCGCCACCGCGACCGCTCCGATTCCCGCTACTGGACCCGACCAAGCGAAGTTGCGGTTGATCAACAGGTCGCCGTTGCCCTTGGCTCCCTCGATCATGTTGGCTGCGGGCACCCGCGCGTTGTCGAAGACAATCTCGCAGTTCGGTGCGCTGCGCTGAGCGGAGGTGCTGATCGAGCTGTAGGTAATACCAGGAGTTCCGCGCTCGATCATGATCGCGGACAGGCCCGACGTCCCACCAACAGAGGAGTCGGTGCGGACAACAACGAGGTTGAGGTTCGCGCCGCCGTTGTCCCAGCCCCCGACATTGCACGGCCAGTACTTACGGCCATTGATAACGTAGTCGTCGCCATCGAGGGTCGCGGTGACGCCCATGCCCGCCCCGCCGCTCGCCGGGGCGTCGAAGTTCGCGGTGCCCCCCAGCGATCCAGGCGGTTCGCTGACGGCGTACCCGACAATGAACTCGCCGCTGGCATCGGTGGTCGCCGTCCGGATGAAGCGTTCCTTCTGCTCCTCGGTGCCGTAGTACCAGACGGGCAGCAGACCCAGACCATTGACCAGCACGGTCGTCCCGAAGCCAGGATCCACTGCTTGTATCTCTTCTGCAGCGATCACGAAGTCGACGTTGGACATCCCGCCGCCCCCATACTCCTTGGGCAGCATGGAGAATGCGATACCCTGCTTGCACGCTTCCGCGTAAGCCGGCTTGGCGAGCTGGAAGCCGCGTAGCGGATCCGGCTCCTCGTCGATCTTCTGCGTAACAGGCGCGAGGAAACTCTGCGCAAAATCGCGCGCT
>JACCUF010000100.1 GCA_013811975.1 Geodermatophilaceae bacterium
ATCGGAGTTGGCCCAATAGACGAGCAAGCGCCCGTCCGGGGAGAACGCCAGGTCATCGAACTGGGGTAGGCCCGTTTCCAAGGTACGGATACCTCCGCCCCATGGCGTGAGCAGTTGCAGGGTGGCCAGTTCCGGCGGCATCCACGCAGACCACCGCCAGCATGCTCGGATCCGCTGGATTGCACGCCGGGCGTCGGACGCTGTCGCAGCCCGGCGGGGGCTCCGCGAACAGGGGGCGGGCCCCGGTGCCGTCGGTGGCCACCACCCACAGTTCGAGGCCGGCGCCTTGCTCACGCAGGTAGACGACGCTAGTGCGGTCGGGGGCAATGACCGGGCCGAAATCCGCGGCCGCATCGGTGGTCAGCCGCGTCTGTGTGGCGCCGGTGGCACTGTCCACTGTGTAGAGGTCAAGGTTATCGTCGATCTGCTGGTTGGCCACCAGCACCGCGCTGGGCAATGGCGGGCCGTTCGGCAGCCCCAGAGCATCGCTGCTCGGCGGCGTGGACTGACCGCCGGTTTCGCTCGCTGTGTCGGTCCCGGCATCGTTGGAGGTCGCCGGGTTCTCTCCGCCGGCGGCATTTCCGCCGCCGTCTCGGGTGAGGATGAATACCGTGACACCGGCGCCGACGATGAGTACTCCGGCGAGCAGCATGGCTACGAGGGCGCGGCGGCGCTGGCTCGATTCGCGGGAGGTCTTGATCGGCGGTGTGTCCGGTCGTCGGGGTGACGAGGGCGACCCGGGCGGGGCCAGCGACCAAGGCGCGTCCCGTACCGGCCGCCTCGGGTCCGTCAGGGAATCAACAGCCGGAGGCCTGGATTCCGGCGAAGATGGTTCCGGGACCGGCGCGGCAGGGGGAACGAAAGCAGGGATTTGCGGTCGTTTTTCCACGACGGTGACGGGTGCCGGCGGTCGGGATGGCGGTGCGGGCACGTCAACATTCTTGGGACGCCAGGTCTCGCGGTCCTCCAGGCCGCGGAGGATGTTGTCGAGTTCCGGTGGCCGCGGCGAGAGCGCCGGAAAGTAGCTGACTTCGGCCGTTCGAGCGCCCGCCCGTACGACGATCGTGATCGCGTCGCCCGGGGACTCGCTCGCGTCCTCCCGTGGCTGCGTCGGAGGTCCATCAGGTTCTGCTTCGGGGGCCGGCAAGGTGGCGGGCAGGTCGAACAGTCGGGCCTGTCGCACCAATCCGACGAGGCCGTCCCGATCGGCCGGGGTGAGATCCTGGGTGTCCAGTGGACCCAGGATCATCTGTGTCCCCGCGCCCGTCGCCGCACGTGTCGCGCTGACCGCATAGGGGCGCGGGGGCGGTTCGGGGATTGCATTGAGCGCCGCCTGCGCGGCCGAGGCCAGCGCCCGGCAGTTGGGATATCGCTGGTCGGGGTCTTTGGCCATCGCGCGGGCGATGACCTCGTGGAGGCCGGGTGCCAGCCAGGGGGTCCGCATGGTCGGCCGCGGCGGTGCCAGGTTCAGGTGTCCGTGCAGGGCGGCGGCCATCGTGGTTCCCGGGTAGGGCACCGAGCCGGTCAACAGTTTGAACAGGACGCAGCCCAGCGCGTAGATGTCGACCCGATGATCGACCGCGAGGCCGCCCTCGATCTGCTCCGGGGGGGCGTAATCGAAAGTCGCTATGACGTTGCCGGTCTTGGTCAGCCCTTGCCCGTCATCGGCGGCTTTCGCGATGCCGAAGTCGGTGAGCAACACTCGTTCGGGTTCGTCGTCTTGGCCCGGAGCGAGCAGGATGTTGGCCGGTTTGACGTCGCGGTGCCACAAGCCGTTGCGGTGGGCGAAGTCCAACGCCGCCCCGATCTGGGTGATGATCCGGATGGCCCTCGCGGCTGTCATCGGGCCGCGGCATTGGGCCAGCGCCGCCTCGGCGTCCATCCCGTCGATGAAACGGCATGCTGATCCAGAGCTGGCCGTCCTGAGCGCCGCGATCGTTGACCCCGACGATGTTCGGATGGCTCAACCGTGCGGCGATATCGGCTTCGCGGGCGAACCGCACCGCGAAGTCCGGGTCATAGGACAACTCCGGGCGGAGCAGCTTGAGGGCATCCGAGCGGGGTAGCCGGGGGTGGCGGGCAAGATAGACCGTTCCCATACCCCCGACGCCCAGGGTCGCCTCGATGGTGTACCCCGCGAACACCGTCCCCGGCACCAGCGTCACGATCGCCTCCCGGTACCCCTTCGGTAGGGAGAGGATCGTAGGGCTCCTGCCCAGGCCATAGGTGGATGAACGACCGTCAACGCGCCACCGTCGTGATCCGACTGTTCAGCAGGTCATCCCGCTGCCGGGCCTGCCGGTGAAGGAGATGTGCACGTGGTCGTAGTGGGCCGACACCTGCCAGAGGATGTAGCTGATGCCTAAGTCTGCTGAGTGTTCCTCAGCGTAGGCCGCCAGTGCGTTACCGGTAGAGGTGTCCACCATGAAGTCGAGAGCCAGCCCTCTTGGATGGTCAGAGACGGAGTTACCCGGACGTTGGGCGACCCCGCCGACCACAGATTCACTCAACCCGAAAACGGTGAGCAGGTGGTAGCCGGCCTGTGCAACGTGCGGTTTGACACCGCCGAAACCCTCGGTCGGGCACGGATTTTCCGTCAGTGCGGCTGTGCCATTGGGGCCCTCGCCCGAGCCGGATTCACTCAGATCCGGAGTCACGGCCTGGTCGGCGGCGGGGACGATCGGCGGCTGGACCACTATCGGTTCGACCGCTTGGCGCTCATCTCGGGAAGCGCTCGAATCGGCTTCCTCCGACCTTTCAGCCACTGAGGCGCCTGATCCGCTGGCTGAACGGCTCGGCTCCGCTGCTGCGTCCACCGACACGGGTTGGCTCCCCACGAAGATTCCGGCGGCCACCGCCGTGGCGACAAGGGCCACCAGGGGGTGTCGTTGAATCCGTCGGGGCGCCCTGCGATGCCTGCTTGTGCCGCTGGGTGAGGAGATGCCTAGCGCCTTCAAGCCGCTGGATGTGGCCACGGGGCCACGCGGCGAGCGGTGACGCGGCAAGATATGTCCTCCGAGGTGGGTCTGATCCAACAAACCGCAATGGATGACCTCGTGTCAGCCACCCAGGCGCGCAGAATCTTCTCGACGCCTCGTTATCAGATCGTTAGTTTCGCCGAGGGTAACTGGCGCCTGAG
Organism: Geodermatophilaceae bacterium; assembly: GCA_013811975.1. Lineage (GTDB taxonomy): Bacteria > Actinomycetota > Actinomycetes > Mycobacteriales > Geodermatophilaceae > JACCQS01. The sequence continues at coordinate 3,140 of JACCUF010000100.1, forward strand.
CCAGTATCAACAGCACCCCAGCATCGGCGGGTCGCGTCCTGGTTGAACGCGCCTCGTTGTCGACATCTCGGAGCCTGGAGACAGCGTGTACCGGCTGGGGTAACATCAACAGGCGCACCAGGTGTGCGGAGGCTAGGTGTCGTGCTGCTCAGCGACGCCGCATGGGTAGAGATTCGAGCAGAGCGGGGTTCTTTCATGGTGGTACGGCCAGGCACAAGGCCGTCGTCAGGGACCCCACATTGGACCCGCGCCAGTCGCCTGCGCCTGGGCGCAATCCTGGTTACCGCGCTGACCGCACTGCTGCTGATCAGCGCCCCGAATGCTTCGGCTGCGCCCGACGATCCGACGGCGCCGAGCCAGGCGACCGACCCGGCATCTCCGCCGCCCGTCGAACCGCCACCCAGCGACCCGCCACCGAGCGACCCGCCACCGAGCGACCCGCCACCCAGCGACCCGCCACCCAGCGACCCGCCGCCGCCCGTCGACCCGCCTCCCGTCGACCCGCCACCTGGCGAGCCACCACCCAGCGGCACACCGCCGTCCACCGGCACAC
>JACCUF010000269.1 GCA_013811975.1 Geodermatophilaceae bacterium
AGCCGCGGAGGTCCTGGCGGCCCTGACCAGAGCCGGAGACCCGGATCTGGCGCTTCGGTCCCTGCATCGTCTGGCGCTGGCCTGCGAGCAGCCTGATGAACTGCAGACGGCGCTCGCCACAGATGCGGCCCTGCGGCGCAGGCTGTGTGCCGTACTTGGCGCTAGCAGCGCCCTTGGCGATCACCTCGTCGCCCACTCCGGCGACTGGCAGCTGCTGACTTCCGAGGGTCTGTCCACCGCGCCGGAATCGGCGGACCAGATGACCGGCCACTTCCTGGGGGTGGTCGGCGCTGCCCCCGACGATCCACCCACGGGTACCGGCGGAAAGGCCGCGAGCACCCCGCGTCGGAAAGCCGTCGCGGCACTGCGCCTGGCCTATCGCCGGGGCCTGTTGATGCTGGCCACCCGCGACCTCGCCGAGTCCGCCGACCTCGAACAAGTGACCGGAGAACTGTCCGACCTGGCGGCAGCCACCCTCACCGCCGCACTGGCTATCGCCGCCAGCGACCTTCCCGAGGATGCGCCGGGTTGCCGATTGGCGATCATCGCCATGGGCAAGTGTGGGGGACGCGAGCTGAACTACGTCAGCGACGTCGACGTCATCTTCGTCGCCGAGCCTGCCGACGAGCCAGATCGAGATCTGGATGGTGCGCTGCGCACGGCAACCCGACTGGCCAGCGACCTAATGGCCATCTGCGCACAGGTGGCCTGGCCGGTCGACCCGGCCCTGCGCCCGGAGGGCAAGGCCGGGCCACTGGTCCGCACGCTGGACTCGCACGTGACCTACTACCAGAAGTGGGCGCGAACCTGGGAGTTCCAGGCATTGCTGAAGATGCGACCCGTGGCGGGGGACCCCGAACTCGGTGCGGCCTACACCGAACAGCTTCGCCCGATGGTCTGGTCGGCGGCCGGACGTGAGCATTTCGTCGAGGACGTCCAGAAGATGCGGCGACGGGTGGAGGCGAATATCCCGGCCCAGCTGGCCGATCGTGAGCTCAAGCTCGGCCCCGGCGGGTTGCGCGACGTCGAATTCTCCGTCCAGTTGTTGCAACTCGTGCACGGTCGGGCCGACGAGAAGCTTCGCCTCGGGGGGACCCTGCCGGCACTGGCCGAACTCACGGCGGGCGGATACGTCGGTCGTGAGGATGGCGAGATCCTTGCCGCGTCCTACCGTCTGTTGCGGACGGTCGAGCACCGCCTCCAGCTCCTGCGTCTGCGCCGTACCCATCTGCTCCCGGACGACCGCAGACAACTGCGTTGGCTCGCAAGGTCTTTGGGCTATCGACCGGACCAACGCGGGGAGCCGGCGGACGTACTGGCGGCCGAGCTCAGCCTTCATACCAGGCACGTCCGGAGGCTGCACGAGAAGCTGTTCTACCGGCCGCTACTCAATGCGGTCTCCCGGGTGCCCGGCGACCAGCTCCGGCTCGGGCCGGAGGCAGCACGGGGCTGGCTGGCCGCGCTCGGGTTCGCCGCACCCGAGGCGGCGCTGGGACACCTGAGCGCGCTCACCTCGGGAGTCAGCCGAACCGCGGCGATGCAACGGTTGCTGTTGCCGGTGGTGTTGCAGAGCTTCACCAGTTCCGCGGATCCCGATGCGGGCCTGCTCGCCTACCGCGCGGTGTCCGAGCAGCTCGGTCGAACCCCTTGGTACCTACGGCTGCTCCGTGACGAGGGGAAGGTCCTCGAACGGCTAGGACAGCTGCTGGGAACGAGCAAGTACGTTGCCGACCTTCTCGGCGGGGCACCGGAGGCGCTCAAGCTGCTCGGGAGTGACGCCGAGATGATGCCGAACGAGCTGGCCGACCTGACGACGGCTTGGACTGCGGTGGCTCAGCGCAGCTTCGATCCGGTGGAGGCAGTCACCGCCGTACGAGCGCTGCGACGCCACGAGTTGTTGCGCTTGGCGATGGGTGACCTGTTGGGTCTGGCCAATCATCGGCAGGTCCTCGCCGGTCTCAGCGATGCGGCGACGGCAACGATCCGCGCGGCGCTCGCGGCGGCCATACGCGCGGTCGCTGGGCCGGAAGACGACCTGCCGACGAGGTTCGTCGTCATCGGAATGGGACGCCTGGGCGGTGCCGAGATGAGTTACAGCTCGGATGCCGACGTTCTGTTCGTCCACGATCCCAAGGCCGGCGCTGACGAGCACGTTTGTGCCCGGGCGGCCGCCGATGTCGCTGAGAAGCTGAGGACGCTGCTGGCCGCCCCGGGATCGGACCCGCCACTGATCATCGACACCGGTCTTCGGCCGGAAGGGCGCAACGGCCCGGTCGCACGGTCGCTGGCCTCCTATCGGGCCTACTACGAACGATGGGCGGAGCTGTGGGAGCGCCAGGCTCTGCTGCGGGCCGCCCCAGTAGCCGGAGACCAGGAACTGGGCAGGGAGTTCGTCTCGCTGATCGATCCACTTCGGTATCCACTCGACGGGCTAGCGCAGGCCGACGTCGTCGAGATCCGTCGGGTCAAGGCGCGGGTAGATTCCGAACGGCTGCCGCGAGGCGCTGACCCAGCCACCCACACGAAATTGGGCCGTGGGGGTCTGGCTGATGTGGAATGGGCCGTCCAACTCCTGCAACTCAGACATGCCGGAGAGCACGAATCCTTGCGCACGACGTCCACAGTAGAGGCTTTACGCGCGATGGTTCCGTTGGGACTGCTCGGTTCCCAGGAAGCTTTGGCGCTGGAAGCGGGGTGGATGATGGCGAGTCGGTCGCGCAACGCGATCATGTTGGTCCGCGGCCGTCCCCATGATCAGCTCCCTCGTCTGGGCAAGGAATTGCTCGGGGTGACCCGGGCGCTGGGTTACCCACCGGATCGAGACGCAGGAGCCTTCCTCGAGGACTATCTCCGTGTCACCAGGCGTACCCGAAGCGTTGTCGAGCGGGTCTTCTACGGTTGATCCGATGAGGACCAGATGTTGTGGCCCAGCGTGTTGACCGCGCTGCTGTTCGGTCTCGGTACGGCCTTGCCGCTCGTCATCGGTGCCGCCGTGGGGCTTCGCTGGAAGCTGCCTCCCCGAGTGCTTGCTGCCTTGATGGCCTTCGGCGCGGGAACCCTGATCGCGGCGGCTTCCAACGAACTGTTCAAGCCGGCATTCGACGAGGTCGGGGCCGGCCTCGCGGGAGCGGCCTTGGTCGGCGGTGCGCTGATCTACGTCGTAGCTGACCACCTGCTGGAGAACCGGTTGGGCCCCAGCGCACTTGGATGGGCGCTGCTGCTCGGCGTCGTGCTCGACGGAGTGCCGGAGAATCTCGCTCTCGGGGTCACCCTGGACGCGGGTGAGGGCGGCCTGGTGCTCCTCGTGGCTATCGCGGTCGGCAACGTGCCCGAGGCGGTCAGCGGCGCAGCCCGGATGCGGGATCAGCACGGCATGCATCGTATGAGGGTCTTCGCGCTATGGGCGTTCACTGCCGTCGTACTGGTAGCGGTCACCGTGGCGGGCACCGCCCTGGGACGGAGCATCTCCCCGAGCGGAATCGCGGTGATCCAGGCCTTCGCTGGTGGCGCGACCATCGCGGTGCTGGCGGACTCCTTGATGCCCGAGGCCTATCGCAGTGGCGGCTGGTGGGTCGGAATCGCAACCGCACTCGGATTCCTGGTCGCCTTCATGCTCGGCGGTTAGATGTCCAGTCAGATGTCCGTGTCAGATGTCGTAGAACTGCGCCCCGCATGAGCGGTAGTCGTTGACTATCGTTGAAACAGGCGTCTGACCTGCCCTTATGACACTCAGTACCGTTGGCAAGCGTTGATAGTTTGCGGACTTCCTGCGGACTTTCTGCGGACTAGAACGTCCACAGTGGACAGTCGAGGACAGCGCCAGCCGCCCCCTTACCTGAGCACCATCGGGGGGTCGAGCCGGGCTCTAATCGAGCCTGCTGGGTCCGCCCAACATGTCCGAGGCACTGACGCGCGTCGTACGCACGCCCACCACGGCTCATGGATCACCACGACCACCGTCCACCACGACCAGCCGTTGTCATCAACTTCGATCCGGTCAGCCTCGATGAC
>JACCUF010000270.1 GCA_013811975.1 Geodermatophilaceae bacterium
CGCATTCCCCAAGCCCGCCAGACGCTGCCACGTTTACCCGCCCCTCCGAGTCATGCCGACCTTGCGGAGAACGGCAGCCGAGTCGACGTTGCGTGGATCGCAGGTCGCTGCGACGCGATGTAGGCCGAGTCGGTCGAACGCGAACCCCACGAGCTGGGTGGCGATTGCGGTAGCGATGCCGGAGCCCCAGTGTCGGGTGTGAACGGCGTAGGCGACTTCACCCTGGCGCCAACGCCGACTGCGCACGTGCAGCTCGCCGAGACCAACGACGTCAGCCCGCGCATTGAGACCCGCCCACACGTACCTATCTTGCGGGTCATTTCCCCACGACGCGATCGCGTCGGCGACGAACCTCTTTGTGTCCTCAACAGTGTTCCGCCCCCAAGGTTGGTATCGGCAGGAAGCTGCTGATAGAAGCCCACTCGTGGATCGACTCCCAGTCGGCAACCGCTTGCGGTGACACCACGAACGCATGTCGCCGCCGCGCCAGCGTGTCCCGCAGGGGATCCTCGACTGGGCACCGCACGCACGCTGTATGCGGCATGAGCGGATGTTCGTGCAGGCGAGCCGCACAGTTGTGGACGTCCAGTTTCAACTGACTGCGATCTGGCCAAGTCCTCACCCTCAGTCCGCGGCGAGGTGGACGTCGACCGCGGTGTAGAAGTGCGTCCCCGCCGCTGAACTGCGGCAATTCCCTCCGCCGGTGACGCACGTCCGGTCATACCAACGGAGCCCCATGGGAGCCCCCGTTGGCGCGTTCGCTGGCAGGTGGTCCTCGTGCTAGTCGAACCCACGACACGACATGGTTGGGCCTCGCGCCCGACAGCGGCAGATTCGGTTAGCGATAACGCCCGAGCCCGCAATGAGGCGGGATGAGCTTTCAGTCATCTGGCCATGGCTCGCCCGGTGGCCATGGGTCTGATAGCCCGAAGAATTCTCGCGAGTCAAGTTCCACACGATCCTCAGTCAGTTGACCCTTACGAAGGTCGAGCACATGTCCTGGGAAACCAACCTCAGCCGGCAGCGGATGAAGGGGATCGGGATGGCGCCACAGGCTTGTCTCCGCGCGATGGACATGGTACGGCATGAGCTGGTTGACCAGCAGCACGCCCGATACGTTGTGATTCCGCCACTCCGGAGGAACGCCGAAGTAGCCGTCCGGCCGACGGACCTCGCGGGTGACTACCTCCCCGGCTAAAGTTTCACCCCACTGGACTGCCAGGTGACCGTAGAGCGCGTTCGTGCTATGCCAGCGGTCAGTGTCGTGGATATAGGTTCCGACTGCGACGATGAATGGCGACCCTAGATCACCGTATGCGTGGTGCTTGGCGGCGAGCGCGTTGCGGATTGCTGGGGCGTCGTCGATGATCGCGGCCTCTGTATGGCCGTACACGCCGATGGCTCTGTCGTAGGGCAAGGCGCCCCTTGCCTCGGCCCGCTTGGGGATTGGCTTGAATGTCACAGACCATCCGTCGTATTGCCATCGCCAGCTGGGGGCCTGTTCGAGATTTGGGATGCTGTCAGGATCCAGTTGCGCGAGCCACCGCCGGAGGTCGGCGCGCAGGCGGGACGACGCCGGCGGAGTCCGGCCTTCAGTTAGATGCTCGAGCCACAGCATGAAGTTTGGGTCCCCCAGCCGATTCACTGTGTCGAACAGGACCGCACGGCGTTTGGCCGATGCCTTTGACTCTGGATTAGTGCCCGGCGCAATTGCTTCTACATAGACACGTTCATCATTGCGCTGAGCTAGGAAGTCTGGCCTCCGAGAGGTTCCTGGGACAACCGGATGAACTGTCACGGCGTACCCGGCCCTTACAAGGCACTCATGTAGGTACAGTTCGAGGAAGGCACTGCGAAATTGCTCATCATCGCGGGAGCGGAACCGGTGACGCAGGTCGTTGTAGTCCTGCGCATCAGGAATCCGGTCAGCCCAAGCTTGCATCAACTGCCTCGGGTGTCCCCAGTAGAGGCCAGCCACGCGGTTCAGAAATTCAAAGTGGACTCACTGTGCTGAGCCGGTTTGGCATCGTCGCGTTCACCGGAGTCGAAGATCGATTCACGAGCCGCACTCATCTCACCAGCGTTACTGGCCGATCAAGCGGGAGCAACAGTGCCGCATGGGCGCGTCCTTCGCCTTGCGCTCATCGGCTATGAGAGTGAAGCCGGGATCGCAGGTCCTCAGGAACAGTTCTCGATCCGTCCCCGTCGATGCACGCATGACGCTCACGGCACCGGGCCTCGGATGGTCGCTCTGCACGGTGTTGTCCCCAGGCGTTGCCGTCAGCGTTGCCGTCAAATGGGGCAGCCGCGGCACTACTGAGAGTTATTTGCGCAGGTCAGAGGGGAGCCGACGCCCGGATTTGAACCGGGAACCGCCCGATTACAAGTCGGGTGCGCTGCCAATTGCGCCACGCCGGCGATGACCACCTTCTGACGGCGGACCGATACCCAGCCTAGGACACGACCTCTGGCCAGTCCTCGGGCGTCGCGAGCCCCGATTTCCGCCTGTCGGCCCTGAGACCACCAGGGCACCGCTCGGATGCCGGGCGTGGCAGTCTGTTGGCCGCGCACCTCACTCCGGCTGCGCTGGCGCTGCGAGGACCCGGCTTGGCAGCAGATGACCTGGCACACACCATGATCGCGAACCAGCAGACGGCGGAGAGCGGAGAGCAGTTGACGAACCTACGCGTCAGTGTGATCGGCACCGGCTACCTCGGGACCACCCATGCTGCCGGCATGGCCGAACTGGGCCATCACGTCATCGGGCTGGACACCGATGCCGGCAAGGTGGCCCAGTTGTCGGCCGGACACGTCCCGTTCTTCGAGCCCGGTTTGCAAGATCTGCTGGGTCGCGGTCTGGCCAGTGGACGGCTGCGGTTCACCACCTCCTATCCGGACGTCGCGGCCAACGCCGACATCCACTTTCTCTGCGTCGGGACCCCGCAACAGGCCGGCAGCGATTCCGCGGACCTGCGGTACGTCGATGCAGCCATGCAATCGCTGGCCGCAGAACTCACCGAGCCCTGCTTGGTGGTCGGGAAGTCCACCGTCCCGGCCGGCACGGCCACTCGCCTAGCCCAAGCGTTACGTCAAAGAGCACCGGCCGGCGAGGGAGTCGACCTCGCCTGGAATCCGGAGTTCCTCCGCGAGGGGTATGCGGTCAAGGACACCCTGCGGCCCGATCGCCTGGTTTTCGGCGTGGACACAGATACCGCCGAGAAACAGCTTCGCGCGGTCTACAACGACGTCATCGACGGCGGGTGCCCGGTCATCGTCACGGATCTGGCAACCGCCGAGTTGGTGAAGGTCGCCGCCAACTCGTTCCTGGCCACCAAGATCTCCTTCATCAACGCGATGGCCGAGATCTGCGAGGTCACCGGCGCGGACGTGGCGACCCTGGCCGAAGCCCTGGGCCACGACGACCGGATCGGGCCGCGATTTCTGAAGGCCGGGCTCGGCTTCGGCGGGGGCTGCCTACCCAAGGACATCCGCGCCTTCATGGCCCGGGCCGAAGAACTGGGCGTGGTCCAGGCGGTGTCTTTCCTCCGGGAAGTCGACGCGATCAACCTGCGCCGCCGGGCGCGGATGATCGACCTGTCCGTCGAGGTACTCGGCGGAAGGGTCGACGGCAAACGGATCGGCGTCTGGGGTGCGGCCTTCAAGCCCGACTCCGACGACATCAGAGACTCCCCGGCCCTAGATGTGGCTAGCGCCCTGCAAACAAGAGGAGCCGACGTCGGCGTCTACGACCCTGAGGCGCTCACCAACGCCCGCAAGAAATATCCACAACTGGACTACTGCAGTTCGGCCCTCGACGCCGCGCGCGACACCGATCTCATTCTGCACCTCACCGAGTGGGAGGAATTCAGAATCATCGAGCCGGCCACGCTGGACGGGATCACCCGCGCGAAACACATTCTGGACGGGCGCAATGCATTGAATCCGGACAAATGGCGGGCGGCGGGTTGGACGTACCGTGCCCTCGGGCGCCCGTAGAACAAAAACGGAAACACGCGGGTACGGCCGTACGGTCGGCCGCCGGACAACCAGAGCGAAAAACTACACCGGCGAATGCGCGCTCTACTTGATCCCGCAGCAGATCACCAGCCAGGGCAGCAGCGACTCGGCGATGTCGTCGCCGATGCGCACAAAGGTGTCGATGTCGCGGCCGATCGGATCGCCGATGTCGTCGGATCGTCTGGTGCTGGGGATCCGTGTGGCGCGCAGCCGACCCATCTCGGCGACGAGATCACGTCCGCGTTGGGTGAGATCCGCCGGGTCGGACAGCGCATCGACCCGGACGGCAGAGAGCAGGGCCTGCGCCTCCCGGAGCGTGAACGTTCTCGGGAGGGTGCGTGGCGAGCCGTTGAGGACCTTGTTGCGGTGATGGCGGGTCATGGTAAAGATCACGTCAGCTGCGGCCACCTGCTCTTCGGTGATCTGCCGGGCGCGGAAGTTGCGGCCATCCCCGCCCAAGCCGGCGAGCACCATTTCAGCTGTCGGCTCCATCGGATTCCCGACCACCGCGTAGATGCCGACACTGCTGGAGGTGAGTTGGCTCGGGTCGGGCAGGTTCGCCGCCGCATAGGCGGTCACCAACCGTTCGGCGGTGGGGGAGCGGCAGATATTGCCGGTGCACACGAACAAAATGTGCACGTTGTTCTGCCCCCTCTCGAGCCTAGCCGTCAGCGACCATCTCCAGGACGCTAC
>JACCUF010000272.1 GCA_013811975.1 Geodermatophilaceae bacterium
TGATTTTACCCGCCGCCCGTCTGGCAGCACGATCTCCACCGGCCCGGACACGAGCAGCGGCCCGTCGGTGACGATGATTTCCCGGTGCGGCTCAGCCATGACGTGCCCCGATCACGACGAGCTTTTCGATCCGCTGTCCTGGCTCGATCATCCCGCGCGACTCGAGCATGGCCGACCGGGCCCGCAGTACGGGGCCGAACGGGACACTTGCGCGGGCCAGCACCTGCGCCCGCAGTCCTGCTTCGGTCAACGCGTCGAGCGTCCGTTGGGTGCCACTCAACTCGGAGTGCACCAGCAGCAGATCACCGTTCGGGGTGAGGATGTCGCCTGCGCCGGCGCAGATTCGGTCCAACAGTGCGCGCCCGTCTGGCCCGGCGTCCCAGGCGCGAGCGATGGGGTGTCGCGGCAGCACACTGCTCTCCGACGGAACGTATGGCGGATTGGCCACTACCAGCTCGAAGCGCCGACCGGCCACCGGCGCGAACAGGTCCCCGTGCCGCACCGACACCGCGGCGCGGTTCAGCCGGCTGTTCATCCAAGTCGCGGCGACCGACCGCCAGGACAGGTCAACCGCGGTCACCGAAGTGGCACCTGCCCGGGCCGCGGCAATGGCCAGGGCACCGCTTCCCGTGCCGATGTCGAGCACCCGACGGTCTACTGCATAGGAACCGCGGCGCATCACGCCGATCAGCAGGTCCGTGTCGTCCTCGGTCCGGTACACCCCCGGCGGGTACAGCAGGGTCACCACGCGAAAACCCCCTTGCTGAGGGTCGCCGGGTCTAGGGCCACCGATGAATGGAGACTGTCCTGTCTTCTACGGTACCAACGGGGCGACCGTTTCCGGGCCGCCGCTCACGGTGGTGCTCGATCCAGCCGATCCGCCGCGGTTCCTCGCGGCCGCTCCCGGACTGACATCCCGGACGTCGGCGAACCCGTGTCGGGCAAGCCGCGCGCCCGGTCCATCAGCAGGGTGCGCTCGCGTTCGTTGCGGGTCAGTGCCGCGGCCCGCTCAAACTCCTTACGAGCCTCGACGGGTCGGCCGAGCCTGGACAGGAGATCGCCGCGCACGGTGGGCAGCAGGTGGTAGTCCCGCAACGACGGGTCGTCCATCAGCTGGTCGACGAGCTCCAGCCCGGTTGCCGGTCCGTAGGCCATCGAGAGGGCGACCGCGCGATTGAGTTCCACGATGGGCGAGGGCGTGAGGTAGGCCAGCCGCTCGTACAGCGCCGCGATCCGTTGCCAGTCGGTGTCCTCGGGTGTCACAGCGCGGGCGTGACAGGCGGCGATGGCTGCCTGCAGGGCGTACGGACCGTACGCGGGGCCGTGTCGTTCGGCGCGCGCCAGCGCGGCCAGCCCACGCCGGATCAGCATGTGGTCCCACCGTCCCCGGTTCTGATCCAGGAGCAGGATGGGTTCACCCGTAGGACCGGTCCGGGCGCGCAGCCGCGATGCCTGGATCTCCAACAGGGCGACCAGGCCGTGCACCTCCGGCTCCGCGGGCATGAGCTCAGCGAGGATGCGGCCGAGCCGTAGGGCATCGGCACAGAGGTCGGGACGCATCCAGTCCTGCCCGGCGGTTGCGGAGTAGCCCTCGTTGAAGACCAGGTAGATGACCTCTAGTACTGAGGGCAGCCGCCGGCCCAACTCATCTCCGCTGGGCACCTCGAAGCGGACTCTCGCGTCGGCCAGGGTTCGCTTGGCTCGTACGATCCGCTGGGCGATCGTGGACTCGGAGGCCAGGAAAGCCCGCGCGATCTCGTCGGTAGTGAGTCCGCCGATCAGCCTAAGAGTCAGCGCGACCCGCGCCTCGGTGGACAGCACCGGGTGGCAGGCGGTGAAGACCAGCCGCAGCAGGTCGTCGCCGATGTCGTCGTCATCGCCCGCGTCGGCGTCCGGTACGGCAGTCACTGCGTCGGTCTCGAGGTCGCGCGCGAGCTTTGCCTGTTTACGCTCCAGGCGGTCGTTGCGCCGGATCAGGTCGATCGCGCGGCGTTTGCCCACGGCCATGAGCCAGGCGCCCGGATTGTCCGGGACGCCCGAGTCCGGCCATTGCTCGAGCGCGGCGACCAAAGCGTCCTGCGCGAGTTCCTCCGCGTGTCCGAGATCGTGGACCAGCCGAGCCAGACCTGCGATCACCCGGGCCGACTCGATCCCCCAGACCGCCTCGATCGCGCGATAGGCCGTGGCGATCGCCGGAGAGGTCTCGGAATCCGCCATTACCTCCGATCAGACCACCTCCGACGCGGTCTATCTAGGCCGGGGTCAATTGGCGGTTATGCGCACAACCGCAGCGAAACGCCCCCCAGCGTTGAAGGTTGTGCGCATAACCACAGGGACGATGGCCGGACCGAATGGCTGCTCGGCGATGGCGGCTACCGCCCGAGCGACGCGGATTGGGCGCGGAGTCGATCCTCCTGCTCGCGGAGTTCCGGGGTGAACTCGTTGCCGAAGTCCTCGGCTTCGAAGACCTGGCGGATCTCGATCTCGGTCTCCTGGGTCGCCGAGATGGGAACTCGCTTGACCCACTCGACCGCCTCGTCCCTGGACTTGACCTGGATCAGCCAGAAGCCGGCGATCAGCTCCTTTGTCTCGCTGAACGGACCGTCGAGAACTGTCGTCTTCCCGTCGGAGAACTGGACTCGCGCGCCCTTGGAGCTCGGCTGCAGTCCCTCGCCGGCCAGCATCACGCCGGCCTTGACGAGCTCTTCGTTGTAGTTGCCCATGTCGGTGAGCTCCTGCTCGGTGGGCATGACGCCGGCCTCGGTGTTCGAGTCGGACTTGAGGATGATCATGAATCGCATCGTGGTGGCCCTCCTGTTTCGTGATCCAGTGTTTGGATCGACCGAGCAGTCTGCCCGGCTCTACTGACGCGTCGAACGAGGGCTTGCCAGATCGACAGCGTCCAAAGATTCCTTCCGGAATCTTTCGCTAGTGCGCGGCACTTGGCCTGATCGGCGGCCGCGGGTGGTTCAGCCCCCGGTGGTCGCCTTGATGAATCGCTCGCCCATGTCCTCCAGCTCAGGCCTGGACAGATTCTCCTGGAGCTCAGGAAGCAGGTCGGCCTCCTCCTCCTCGAAGTGATGGCGCAATTCCGCGGCGAATGCCGCGACCGTGCCGTCGAAGCCCGGGCCACCCGGCTCCTGGTTCAGGAGTTCATCGAGCAAACCCATGATGTGGTCGTGCTCGGCTGCACCGTCTTTGATCTCTTCGTCGGTATCGGGCTCGACCTTCTTGATCGTCGGGTAGACGAAGCCCTCCTCGGCCTCGTGGTGCGGCTTGAGCATGTCGTGAATCTTCCGCAGGGTCGCGGCGACGTCGCCGTTCTCCGCCTCGACCTGCTTCACCAACTTGTCGACTTCGCGGTGCTGATCCTTGATCACGGTGACGACGCTGCTGGCCATGTCGCGAGGTTCCCTTCGGGGTTGACGTTGCGGGTTCGTGCGGCTTACCCGGTAAGCCAGGTTTGTACACAGT
>JACCUF010000292.1 GCA_013811975.1 Geodermatophilaceae bacterium
GCCACCCCGAATCCGCGCAGCGAGGTCAATCCCGACTGGGAATTCCCGACGATGTCCGCCTTCGCCGACGCCTGCTTACAGGACAAGCAGTCCGCCTCCTGACACCCGGCTGACCGCAGAGCCATCCCCAGAGGGACGCACTCGTTGTTCGTTGCGGTCACGGGCGATGAGATCGAAGGTGCACCGATAGCGGTTCCTTCTACGGCGCTGCACAACGGCGCGTGATCAAGGCTGTTACGCCGTCAATGAGCCGATCTAGACCGAATCGGTAGGCGTGCTCGGGATCATGGGCTGCTTGGTGCGCTTGGCCGGCGGCTTGGCCGACACGGTCCGCTAGAGGGAACCGTGTGGCGTCGAAGACTTGAGCGAAGGTGGGACCGACCTGTTGCCACCACTGCTGGTCGGTGATGCCTGTGCGGTCGATGACCTGGTCGGCCTCGACTCGGCGCCGAGCGACGCCTTCGACGTGAGTGAGCAGCAAGGTGAGGACCGCGTCCATCTCCACGTCTGTCAGCCCGATGCCATCGATTACGGCGAGTTCGTGGTCGTACTTAGCGATCGCGTTCGGGCCCAGGGCCGGGCGTCCAGTGAAGATCTGTAGGACCCAAGGGTGGCGGAGGTTGAGAGTCCAGTTCACGTCCGCGACCGCGCGCAAACCGTGTTGCCAGTCGGTGGTGGTGCGATCTTGGAGGTCGCTAACGGCTTCGCCGTAGACGGTATCGAGCATCATCTCGATTAGTTCGTCGCGGGAGGCGACGTAGGTGTATAGGGACATGGTGCCGACGCCGAGAGAGTCGGCGACGCGGCGCATGGACAGGTGGGCGAGGTCCCGGTCGGCATCGGCGACCTCGATGGCTGCGGCGACGACCTGGGCGCTGGTAAGCGCGTGCTTGGGGCCACGGCTGGGGACCTCGCGGGTCCCCCACAGCCGAGAGAGCGTGCCGGACGGGTCACCGCGACCGCTTCGTTTTACCATGCACGACAGCATAGAGCGGCTTCTCGGTACGCCCTACGAAGTAGGTGCTACTATTCTCCGTATGGTGTACGAAGAAGGCTTCACCCGATCCCTTCCAAGACCTGAGGTCGCTATACGGGCCCTCGATCTAGGGAAGGCCTTTGGTGCGCACACGGCGTTGGATGGGTTCAGCCTGGACGTAGGAGCCGGGACGGTCTGTGGGCTGCTCGGGCCGAATGGCGCCGGAAAGACAACTGCTGTGCGGATCCTGACCACTCTCACGCGCCCGGACTCAGGTCAGGCTCAGGTGGCGGGTTTCGACGTGGTGCGCGACCCCCGTCAGGTGCGCTATCGGATCGGCCTAGTGGGGCAGAACGCGTCACTCGATGAGATCCTCAGCGGCTGCGAGAACCTCGTCATGTTCGGCCGGCTCTTGCGCCTGTCCGCCGCCGCGGCCCGCAGACGTGCCGAGGAGCTGCTGGCGCAGTTCGATCTCGCCGCCGCCGCGAATCAGCCGGTGGCTGACTATTCCGGCGGGATGCGCCGACGTCTCGACCTGGCCGCGAGCCTCATCCTGTCCCCGCCGGTGCTGTTCTTGGACGAACCCACCACCGGTCTAGATCCCAGGGCTCGCATCGACGTGTGGTCCTCAATCAGGTCACTGGTCGGAAGTGGCACGACCGTGCTGTTGACCACCCAGTACCTGGAGGAGGCCGACCAGCTCTGCGACCAGATCGCGGTTATCGACGCCGGACAAGTGGTTGCCCACGGCACGCCGGATGAGCTGAAGGCGAAGGTCGGCCCCGACCGAGTCGAGACCATCACGCGCAAGCCATCTCTGGACGAGGTCTTCCTCCACCTCACCGGCCACCACCCCAGCACCGGCAGGGCCGAGCCAATGACGGAGAACACCCGATGAGTACCTTCACCGCACCGCAATCCACCACCACGACCGGGTGGCTGCGCGACGCCGCGACCCTCACCGCCCGGGTGCTGCGGCACTGGAAGCGACGCCCCGGCTCGCTCGTGGTCTCGCTGCTGTTCCCGGTCCTGATGGTGCTGATGTTCGGCTACCTCTTCGGCGGCGCCATGGCCGTTCCCGACGGCGGCTACATGGCGTTCCTCATCCCCGGCATGCTCGCGATGGCCATGCTGTTCGGCCTCGAGACCATGGTCGTCTCAGTCACCACCGACACCGCCAAAGGTGTCACCGAACGCATCCGTGCCATGCCCGTTACCGCCACCGCCGTACTCGCCGGCCGCAGCACCGCCGACCTGCTCAACGCGATCGTCGCCCTAGCCGTCATGCTCATCACGGGCCTGCTTGTCGGCTGGACGGCCCACCGAGGCCTCGGACTCGCCCTCGGCGCGATCGGCCTGCTGCTCTGGCTGCGATTCGCATTCACGTGGGTTGGGATCTATCTCGGACTGCTACTAAAGACTCCCGAGTCCGCGGTCGCGGTACAGATCCTGGTCTGGCCTGTCGGATTCCTCTCCAGCGCGTTCGTCTCCCCCGACACGATGCCCGGCTGGCTCGGGACCATCGCCACATGGAACCCCCTGTCCGCCACCGCCACCGCCATCCGAGATCTGTTCGGCAATCCCGACTGGAACACCCACGGCTGGGCAGCCGAACACTCCATCTTGATCGCGTTGATCTGGCCCGCAGTACTGACCGCGATCTTCCTGCCCCTGGCCCTCGCCAGTTACCGCCGCCTCGACCGATGAACCACGATGACCCCCAGGAGGGCTTGAGCCAATGAGCATCACCAACCAGCTGAACCGCCTCATCGAGGTCGGCGTTGCCGAACTCGCGGGCCTAAACCCAGCAGACCTCGCCGCCTACGCTGAGGATCTACCCGACGAGCCCGGTGCAGTCCTTGCTGTCCATCCGGCGCTCCTTCCCGCCCGGCAGCTCGCAACACTGCTTCGCCATGGTGACAAGCCGGGCTTCGTCGTCGCCGACATGACCGACCTCGAGCAGTTCGTACCCATCACAGACATCACCGTCCCCAACCGGCCGCTCTACCTCGTCCATGACATCAATCGCGGCGACGACATGCGCAACTGGAGCCCGAACGAAGCCCTACCCGCCATCCTCCAGCTCGGGCGCACCCCGCTGACAATCAGCGAGGGAGTCAGCTGGCTGCTACAGGAACCCAAGCTGCTTGAGCGCAACCACTGCTTCATGACCATCGCCTCACGCAGGATCAACGGCAAGCACCTCGACACCCGGACGCCCGCCATCTGGATCAGCGGCGGCACCGGCCACGACGGCACCGCCAACAAGGGTGCCCCGAAAGTTGGCTGGTGCTGGGCCGGCAACCGACACACGTGGCTGGGCTTCGCATCCGCGCGCCGTCGCAGCGACTGACGTAGGCGGCACCGCTGAAGCGGCTCCCGCGGCCAGGTGTCTTCGCCGTAGCGAGATCCCATGCGGGCAGCCGTGACACCGTCCGGTGACGGAGTGTGTTACGAGACGAGCATGATCATCGGGTGAGCCGTCCACGCCGATGCCCAGGTGCGTCCTTCGGACGAGCATGGCCGACTGCGCCGCCGCCCTCACCATCCTCGACACCATCGGGATAGCACGTCCGGTGGACTGGCTCGGCAATGCCTGGGGCGGTCACGTCGGGGTCTTCTTCGCCGCGGGCAACCCGACCGCCTGCCGGAGCTTGATCACGATTGCCACGCCGCTGCGGGTGCTGTCGCCCCCGGAACGGCGCAAGGTTCGGCCGCTCTACGAACTGCACCGGCTGGTCGGCCCCCGACCAGTGGCCGCGTTGGTGTGACAGCGGTCTGATCAGCGTATTCGAGCCTGTAGCTCTGCGAGCCGTCGTGCGGCATAGTCTGGCTCGGCGATCCAGCAAGTCGCGGTCTCCCATGCCACCCCGGCTGTCACGAGCGTGTCTCGGCCCCACTGTCCGGGCACCGGGATGTTCTCTGGTAGGTGTGCGAAGTCAAATGCCGGCACGTCCACCCGGGCCTCGTCCCAGTCGATAAGCGCGACATCATCTTCAGCCACCAGAACGTTGCCTTGACCCAGATCGCCGTGAATCACGCACTGCGGGCCATCGAGAACCGGTCGCCAGCTCGCTCTCACCGCATCGACGGCGGTGGTCGGCATGGCGTCGAGGTCGACGTCACCTCCGCGGCGCTGCGACATCAAGTCGCGGGCCGAGGCAAATCCCGGCCGCTGTGGCCAACTCGCAGTCGCTTCATGCACGACACCGAGGGCGATGACGGTCTGCAGCCAGTCCCGCCGGCTACGCGGAGGAACGCCGTCGATGAAGCGGTGCACGACGATCCCGTGATCATGACGACGCCCATCGGCGGTGGCCACGGCCGTTGGCGCCCGCACACCCGCGGCGGCCACTGTGGCGATCAGGTCTAGTTCCCACTCCAAAGCTGCCTGTGACCGTCCAGAGCGGCGCACCACGAACTGCTCGCCGCGCCGATCCGCGCGATAGACCACGTTCCGCGCCCCGCCAGTCAGTGGGCTTCGCAGCTCAAGACCAGGCCACGCCGCGAGGTTCGGACATCGACTCCCCCTGGCATCACC
>JACCUF010000118.1 GCA_013811975.1 Geodermatophilaceae bacterium
CCGGGCTGGTCGACGCCGCGTTCATCGGGCGGGCCACCAGCGGTTTCGAGGAGTTTCGGGAGAGCGTCGAGTCCTGGACGCTCGAGCGGGGAGAGCGGGTCACCGGCATCCCTGCCGCCGTGCTCAAGGACCTCGCCCACTCATACGCCACTGCCGATCGCGCCCAGATCTGCTGGACCCTCGGGATCACCGAGCACGTCACCGGTGTCGACAACGTCTTGTCCCTGATCAACCTTGCGCTGTTGACCGGGAACGTCGGTAAGCCCGGCGCCGGCTTGAATCCGCTACGTGGACAGAACAACGTCCAGGGCGGAGGCGACATGGGCGCAATCCCGAACAAGTACCCAGGCTTCCGCGACGTCGAGTCCGAGCAGGACCGACTGCGCTTCGAGAAGGCTTGGGGCTTAGAGCTTCCGGCGAAGAAGGGGCTGCACCTGTCGGAGATGTTCGAGGCGATGGGTCGCCGAGACATTCGCGCGCTCTATGTCATGGGGGAGAACCCGGCCGAGTCCGAGGCCGACGCCACACACGCCCGCAAGGTGCTCTCCGACCTCGACATCCTGGTCGTACAGGACATCGTGCTGACCGCCACCGCCCAGTTGGCCGACGTCGTGCTGCCTTCGGCTGCTGACTGGTGCGAGGCCGAAGGCACCGTCACGAACTCTGAGCGCCGCGTACAGCGCTGCCGCAAGGCACTGGACCCGCCTGGGCAGGCCCGCCCGGACCTGCAGATCATCGCCGAGCTGGCTCGGCGAATGGGCCATGACTGGCCGGAGCTGACCAGCGAAGACGCCTGGGACGAGCTGCGCAGCCTGTCCAAGATGCACGAGGGGATGAGCTATTCGCGGCTCGAGGAGCACGGCGGCCTGCAGTGGCCATGCCCGGACGAGGAGCACCCCGGCACGCTGATCCTGCACGAGCGGCTCTGGACTGACCCCCTGGAAGGCGATCCAGTGCCTTTTAGTCCGGTGGAATGGCAGGCGCCGATCGATGTGCTGGATGACGACTTCCCGATGCGCCTGACGACCGTACGTCGACTGGATTCCTACAACACCGGTGTGCAAACCGATGTCCTCTCGACCGCCCCCCTGCGCGAGTCCGAGAGCCTGCGGATCTCACCCGAGGACGCGAGCCGTTTGGGGCTGCCGAACGGGGCGCAGGTGCGGGTGAGCTCGCGACGAGGCAGTATCGAGGTTCCGGTCTGCTACGACACCGCACTGCGTCCGGGACTGACCTGGATGACCCCGCACGCTTCCGAGGAGGCTGACGTCAACGTGCTCACCGCCGAGGACTACGACCCGAAGTCCGGGACCGCGGAGTTCAAGGCTGTTGCGATCAGGGTCGAAGCGCTGACCGGGGCCGGTACCTGACTTGGACCTACGACTGTCCAGCGCCACGGCAACCGACGCCGAGCGGTCCGCCGTCGACGCACTTCTCGGACTCCCCGACACCCGCTGGGAGGGTGGTGATCGCGAAGACGCCGCCGACGCACGCATCGCCCGTACCGGCGCGGTCCAACGCGCCCGACGCACCGAACTCCTGCCCGTGCTGCACGCGGTACAGAAGGCCATCGGCTGGGTGAGTTGGGGGGCACTGAACTATGTCTCGCTTCGCTTGACCGTCCCGCCGGCCGAGGCATACGGCGTGGCCAGCTTCTACGCGATGCTCTCCACCGAGCCGCAGGCCGGAAGGGTCATCCACGTCTGTGACGACGTCGCCTGCCGCATTGCCGGCGCGGGCGCGATCACCGACGCGCTCCGTACGCAGCTTGGGGAGCACCCCAGCCCGAGCGGAGCCTGCACGTTCCTGGACAGCCCGTGCCTGGGTCTGTGCGAACGGGCTCCGGCCGTCCTGGTGCAGCGCACCGGGCTTGACGCCGACCTGGCTATTGCCCCTGCGTCGCCGGGCCACGTACCAGGCCTGCTCGCTGCCGGACTGTCTGCGCCGGACTACCCCGAACCGGTCGAGTCCATTCCGCAGGCCGCTGGCCCGGATCGGGACAAGCTCCGTTTGCTGCGTCGGATCGGCGTCGTGGACCCCACCTCGTTGGCCGCCTATCGGGAGGCGGGTGGGTACGCCGCCCTCGACCGTGCGATGGACATCGGAACGCAGGCCCTACGCGACGAGGTGACGGCCAGCAAGCTGATGGGCCGCGGGGGTGCGGCGTTCCCTACCGGGCGCAAGTGGTCGGCCGTCGCCGAACAGTCGGCTCAACCGCATTACCTGGTCTGCAACGCCGACGAGTCCGAGCCCGGCACCTTCAAGGACCGGGTGCTGATGGAGGGTGACCCCTTCGCCCTGATCGAGGCGATGACTATCGCGGCGTACGCGACTGGCTGCTCGTACGGCTATCTCTACATTCGCGGCGAGTATCCCCTCGCCACAGCGCGATTGGCCGCTGCCATCCACCAAGTGCGCGAGGCCGGTCTGCTCGGGGGGACCGACATCCTGGGCCGTGGGTTCTGCTTCGACATCGAACTGCGCCGCGGCGCCGGTGCCTACATCTGCGGCGAGGAAACCGCGCTGATCAACTCGATCGAAGGATTCCGCGGTGAACCGCGAAACAAGCCGCCGTTCCCGGTTGCGGTGGGCCTGTTCGCCAAGCCGACGGTCATCAACAATGTCGAGACCCTGCTGAACGTTCTGGACATCGTGGTCGACGGCGGCGAATCCTATGCCGCTGTCGGCACCCCGGACTCGACCGGGACGAAACTCTTCTGCCTGTCCGGGTACGTCAAGATGCCAGGCGTCTACGAGGTGCCCTTCGGCGCCACCCTGCGCGAATTATTGGACCTGGCTGGTGGGATCACCGGCAGCAAGAGGCTGCAAGCGATCATGCTCGGCGGCGCTGCGGGCACATTCGTCACCGAGGACGCGTTGGACACGTCGCTGACCTTCGAGGGCACCCGGGAGATCGGGGCATCCCTGGGGTCGGGAGTCATCTTCGTACTCGACGACACAGTCGACCTGCTCGACACCCTGACCCGCATCGCGGCGTTCTTCCGGGACGAGTCCTGCGGTCAGTGCGTACCATGCCGGGTCGGAACGGTACGTCAGGAAGAGGCGCTGGTACGGCTCGGCCGACCCTCGGCCAACGGTGCGCGCGGTGACGACAAGGCGCTGCTGGCAGACCTGGCCGGGGTGATGAGCAACGCCTCGATCTGCGGCCTGGGCCACACCGCCGCCACTGCCCTGTCCTCGGCGTTGAAAGCCGGCCTGCTGGACAACGCGTTTCAGCGCGCGGACGCTGTACGAACCGGCGCCGCGGGCGCGAAGAGCGCGACCACAAGCGCGGAAGAGGAACGATGACTGCCGGTACCCGAGCATCCAAGGAGTCCGTCGACGGTCCGGCGAACCAGGACGAAGGTGCGCTGCAATCCGGCCATCGGGGCAGGCCGAGTAGCGGAGTCGAATCCACGGCCGTGCGCGGCGCGTCACGCCGCCGGCTGCCGATCATCGCCTCGATCTCGCGACTCATCGACGTCGAGATCGATGGCAAGACCGTCCGCGCCCCAGAGGGTTCCACCATCCTTGACGCGTGCGCCGGCTTGGGAGTGGACACCCCGACGTTGTGCTACTCGGAGAGTCTTGCGCCGGTGAACGCCTGCCGGGTCTGCGTTGTCGAGGTCGAGGGATCCCGGGTCCTGGTACCGGCCTGCTCACGCCGGGTCGAAAAAGGCATGGTGGTCAGCACCGACAGCGACCGGGTCCGACACAGCCGACGGATGGTCCTGGAACTGCTCGGGTCCTCTGTGGACATGTCGTTGGCTGGTCCCGACGTAGCGCGCTGGAACGAGGTCTACGAGGTCGACGCGCAGCGGTACGGTCCGCCCGCTCCGGCCTCAGCGGCCGGTGAACGCGACCGCCGCCGACCGGGACATCACGAGGCACCCGACGGGTTGACCGCGGCGAATGTCGCGCAGCCGGTCAAGATCGACGACGAGCTCTACATTCGTGACTACTCACGCTGCATCCTCTGCTACAAGTGCACCCAAGCCTGCGGCGAGGACGCCCAGAACACCTTCGCGATCTCGGTGGCGGGCAGGGGATTCGACGCGACGATCGCTACTGAGTACGACGCTCCACTCACCGACTCGGCCTGCGTCTACTGCGGCAACTGCATCGGGGTCTGCCCCACCGGGGCGCTGATGCCGAAATCTGAATACGACATGCGCCAGGACGGAACCTGGGACGAATCCAAACAGACCACCACCCGTACCGTGTGCACCTTCTGCGGGGTCGGCTGCAACCTCGATCTGCACGTCCAAGACAACAAGATCGTCCGAGTCGACTCGCCCAAGGACCACGACGTCACTCACGGGAACCTGTGCATCAAGGGCCGGTTCGGCTACTCGCATGTGCACCCAGCCTTCCCCGGGGACTGAGTTGTGGGTGGCGCGGTGCAAGAGATAGCGGTCGGCGAGGCGGGGATCCGGCTCGGTCAGCTGCTCAAGCTGGCCGGTCTCGTCGAGTCCGGAGGATCGGTCAAGACCCTGCTCGCCGAGAGCTTGGTCGAGGTCAACGGCCGACCCGAGACTCGCCGCGGGGCCCAGCTCAAGCGCGGCGACAACCTGCGCTGCGGCGAACAGCGGATCCGGCTCACCTGACGTTCGGACGGAGATCCCACTTCGGCAGTGCCGACAGTCGACTCATCGAGCAGGTCGGCAACCGGCGTTGGCCGGGTCGACGACTCGACAGCGATACCCGGTCAGGCGCCCGGGCGGCGAGGTAGAAGGCGTCCAGCCTCCGAATCCAAGCCCGGAAACAAGCTCAGACGCGCCCTACCTCGCAATGACGACCACGACCACTACGACGATGAGACGGCAGGCCGACAACGAGAATCAGCCAACCAGCCGATCCCTTGTTGCTGCGTCCTTCGTTACGAGCCGCACCATTCGTGAACTCAGCCGGTCGTGCCCTCGTTGCACCTCGACATCAGGTCTGAAGTTCGGCCCAGAGGGCCTCGTAGCAGGCCGCGGCGACACTGCGCGGGGCGAAAACCCCTACTGGAGCCCGCTGCTCGGCCATCTGTTCGATCGCCGTCGCGTTCGGGATCGCGGTGCGCAGCAGATCATCGCGTTCGGCGGTGAGAGCTGTCACGACGTCGCGGTGCAGCCGTTTGCGACGGTCGACCATGGAGAAGAAGGCGGCCAGTGACGGAGGGCGGTCGTCTAGTGCCTTGACGAAGTCGGTCAGCTGGTCGAAGGTCCGCAAAGAGAGTCTGGCCGGGATCAGCGGAATCAACAGGGTGTCGGCGGCGTACATCACACTCTCCGACACCAACGAGATGCCGGGGGGACAGTCCAGGATGACCGTGTCGTAGTCCTCGGCCAGTGGGCGAAGCAACTGTCTCAATCGGCGGACCGGTTTCCGCTGCGCGTCGAGCAGGAGATCGAGGTTGCGGTAGGAGAAGTCGGCCGGCAGCAGGTCGAGGTCGTCGAAGTCGGTGCCCTTGATGGCATCCTCGAGGGAGGACGTACGCCGAACAAGACCCTTGCCGCCGCCCTTGACCCGCGGCTTGATCCGGAAGATGAAGCTGGCGGCCCCTTGGGGATCGAGATCCCAGAGCAGGGTCCGCGAACCGTCCCGGGCCGAGAGGTAAGCGAGGTTCACCGCCGTCGAGGTCTTCCCGACGCCGCCCTTGATGTTGTACGTCGCAAGGACTCTCATCCCGAACTGCCCCTGGTGACCTCACGAAATCGGCGTTTGCTGTCCGCACTGTTGAACACCGCGAAGCTTCCGGCGAACGCGGTGCGGGCGTGGCGTTGATGGGCGCTGAGTTGGGCGGCCAGCTCACCCATCGCCAACACGGTACGAGCGGGGGCCGAGCCGGTGGAAAGCATGGTGAGGGCGAACTCTCGCACGGCCAAGCCCTGTACCTCGCTGTCCTGGAATTCACCCAGGACCTCCTGCAGCGCCTTGAGATCCCTCAGGACGGCGCGGTGTGTCGCCGGGTCGTGCAGTGGTCGAAAGATCTCCAGCAGGTAGCGCAACTCCTTGCACCGCTTGCGGAGGTCGTGCAACTCCTCGGGTGCGGAGTCAGCCCCGATCGCGCTGCCGCGCTTGGTGACTCGACGATGGGCACGGCTCAAACGATCGGCAGCCAGCTCGCCGGCGCTGGTCAGTTTGCCCGGGTTGGACGGCTCGGTCTCCAGGCCGAGCGCCCGCCAATGATCGAGGGCTCTGCGGAACCGGGCCGATCGAAGGGCGCGCACCAGGAGGCGGAACTCGGTACGTCGTCGCGACAGCAGGTAGTCACGAAAGGGATCGAGGTCGGCGGGCGCGGCCGATTGGAGCCCGTCCGCCATGTCGGGCAAGCCGAGTATGTAGACGTCAAGGTCGCGGGTCGGTGACGTCAGGTCACCGAGCCACTTGAGATCGGGGCTCAACTGCTCCGCCGGTCCGGACGCGAGGACGTCGCCGGACAGTTTCAGGGTGGACCGGGATCGCCGGATCGCGACCCGGAAGTCGTGCAGGAATTCGGTGTCGATGTCGGAAATCACACCACCAAGGGTCCGCTCTACTGTGGACAGGAAGCTGTGGATTACCGCGGTGACGGCGTTTCGGGCCGGCATCGATGCGCTCATCTCGACCGGCGTCGGAACGTCGTCGCCGAAAACACGACCGTTGGCTTGCAACGCCTGTTCGTAGGGCGAGGTCGCGACGGCGAAGATGCCTGTCACGGTGGCCAGTCGTGCGGTCACCCGATCGGCCTGAGCCTGATAGCCACGCACGGCCGACACAGTCAGGTGGTCGGGCAGCTGGGTTGCTCCGGATTTCGGCGACGACTCGATCGCCATGCGCACCACTGTTTTTCGATCTTCATTCATGACGCGAACATCGCGACGCAGGGCGCGTAGAGAGGCAACCGGCAGTAGGGCACGGATGCCGACCACGCCCTCGATCTGGGCTCGAACGGGGCCGGGTGGGAGCGCGTCGATTCTCGCGGGCCAGGTGATCACCTCGACGGGCTGGGTGTGTTCGCGGCCCTCGGCTCTGCGCAGGATCAATCGCAGGCCATCGGTCGTGGACTCGCGCTGTTCCAGGACCATGCCTGCCTTGTGCAGGAGCCAGTCGTCGGTGTCGAGCCAGGTACGTAGAAGGCTCCGGGCGACGGACTGTTCGACTGAAAACCGCTGGGCCAGCGCGTCCAGTGCCGAGGCAAGACCGACCGTATCGGCGTCGTCGGCCACGAAGTACGCGGTGGCGTCGGGCACGTGGCTGAGGCTATCGCCGTACCTACGAACCCGTGACCCGGTCATGTGCCAGGAAGACCGGACCAGCCGGTGCCCTACGCTCGTAGGCCGATGATGGATCAAGCCGCAGAGGACCCGGACAGCTTCGCCGGGATGAACCTGCGACCGGAGTTGCTCAGCGCCTTGTCCGGTCTCGGATACGAAGAGCCCACACCCATTCAGCGCGAGGCGATCCCGGCGATCCTGGCCGGACGCGATCTGCTCGGGCAGGCAGCGACCGGCACCGGAAAGACCGCGGCCTTCGCGCTCCCAATCCTGGCGCGGATGACGCCCGACCGCCGAGAACACGACCCCGTAGCCCTCATTCTGGTGCCCACCCGCGAGCTCGCTGTCCAGGTCTCGGAAGCGATCCACCGGTACGGCCGAGAACTCGGTGCCCGGGTGCTGCCGATCTACGGCGGTCAGCCGATCGTGCGCCAACTCCGCAGTCTGGAACGCGGCGTGGACGTTGTTGTCGCTACTCCCGGACGGGCGCTGGACCACATCGCCCGTAAGACCCTGCGCCTGGATCGGCTCGAGACGGTCGTTCTCGACGAAGCTGACGAGATGCTCGACATGGGCTTCGCCGAGGACATCGAGTCGATCCTGACCGAGACGCCGGCCACCCGGCAGACCGTGCTGTTCTCGGCCACACTGCCGGCCCGGATAGACAAGATCGCCCGCAAGCACCTGACCGATCCCGCCCGGATCTACATGGGTCGGGAATCGGCCGGAGAGGGAGAGGCGCCGCTCGTAAAGCAGAGCGCCTACGTCGTGTCCCGCGCGCACAAGCCGGCCGCGCTCGGCCGGGTCCTGGACATCGAGGCGCCGACGGCTGCCCTCGTGTTCTGCCGGACCCGAGCCGAGGTCGACCAACTCGCCGAGTCGCTGAACGGGCGCGGTTATCGCGCGGAGGCGATGCACGGTGGGATGGACCAGGCCCAGCGTGATCGGGTGATGGGACGGCTGCGTTCCGGTACGGCCGACCTGATCGTCGCGACCGACGTCGCCGCCCGCGGCTTGGACATCGAACAGCTCACTCACGTGATCAACTACGACGTCCCGTCAGATCCGGAGTCCTATATCCATCGCATCGGGCGCGTCGGGCGGGCTGGTCGCGAGGGAGTGGCCGTCACTCTGGCCGAACCACGGGAGCACCGGATGCTCAAGGCCATCGAGCGGATGACGAAGCAGCCGATCACTGTCGAGAAGGTCCCGACGGTCGCCGACCTCCGGGCCCGGCAGCTGGAGATGACCCGCTCCGCGCTGCACGAGAGCCTTCTGGAGGACGAACTCGAGCGCTACCGGGTGGTGGTGGACACCCTCACCGACGAGTTCGACGTCGTTCAAGTAGCTCTGGCCGCGGTCAAGCTGGCCCACGAGGCCAGCGGAGCGGCGGCCGACGAGGAGCACATCCCGGAAATCGCGGCACGACCGACCAGGGAGTCGCGTCCAACGTGGGCGTCTGGTCGGTCGGACGGCGGCGGCGAGCCCGGTGGTCGACCCGATTCCGCGGCTCGAGGCGGGCGCCGGGGCGGGGCCTCCGACCCCGGGATGGCCCGGCTGTTCGTCGGCGCCGGTCGGATCGCGAAGATCCGGCCGAAGGACCTGGTCGGTGCCATCGCCAACGAGTCCCGGCTGTCCGGCCGGGATATCGGCGCCATCCAGATCGCCGACCGGTTCTCCCTCGTCGAGGTGCCAGCCGACGCCGCCGATGAGGTGATCGCGGCTCTTCGGGCCAGCACGATAAAGGGCAAGAGCGTGCAGGTGCGCCGGGATCGCGGCGGCCGCTAGTCTCTCCTGAGATGATCATCGGCAAAGTGGGGGGTTCTTTGGCCGATAAGCCCCTCGTTTGCCGATGATCAACTTCGTTCACTTTGCCTTCGTGCACAGTCGAGGTCGTCCGGGGTGTCGACGTCGGTCCAGGGCGCCGGAGCATCAGTCGGGGCAGGTACCTCGACCCGGGTGACCTGCAGTGCCCCGAGGACTTCGCGCATGGCCCGGCCAGGCAGCGGCTCGAGCCCGGCCAACGCCGCACGCAGCGGGCCGACCCGCCACGCCCCGAGCAGGTACTGGTCCCGCCCGCTCTCGTCCACCAGCACCGCCGCGTCGGCGCCGGCTTCGTCGGCCAACGCGGCCAACAGCGGCGCGATCAGTCCGGAAGTCAGGAAGGGTAGGTCAGCGGCCACTAGGACGACGACAGGAGCGACGATGTGCGGCAGGCCGGCTGCTAGAGCGGCCACCGGACCGGAACCGGGCGGTTCTTCGCGAACGATTCCGACGCCTCGGGGGACCGGTTGTACCGGTCCGACCACGATCCGGTTCCCGGCCAGTCGGACAGCCGACAGCACCCGTTCCAGCATCGTCGCGTCGCCGACGGACAACTGGGGCTTGGGCTGCCCTGCCAGCCGGCTGCTCCGCCCACCGGCAAGAACGATCGCGTCGTAACCGCCGGTCATCAGGACAGGCTAACCGCGGTTCGCGCCGTCGATCGGCGCAACCGCACTAGCCTCGCTGGTATGGCTCGGCTGACCAGCCGTCGGCCCGTGCTGCGGGTTCGCGACGGCGTGCGGGTGACCCGCCCCGACGTACTCGCGGCCGAGGAACCACTGGAGATCCGGATCTCCGGTACGCCCCTGGCGGTCACGATGCGCACCCCGGGCGCGGACTGGGACCTGGTGCATGGCTTCCTGGCCACCGAAGGGGTGATCCGCGGCTCGGGGGACATCCGCACGTTGCGCTACTGCGACAGCGTCGATGACACCGGGCGCAATACCTACAACATCAGCGATGTCGAACTCGCCGAGGGCGTCGCACCCCCCGATGCGTCCGTGACCCGGAACTTCTACACGACGAGCTCCTGCGGGATCTGTGGCAAGGCCAGCATCGATGCGGTGACCGTGGCCTCGCCCTACGACCTGCACGCCGACCAAACGCCGGTCAGCTTGGATGTGATCCTTCGGTTACCGGACAAGCTGCGGGAGGCGCAGGAGGTCTTCGATAAGACCGGTGGCCTGCACGCGGCCGGGATCTTCAGCCCGGCGGGGAGGTTGCTGGTCGCCCGTGAGGACGTCGGCCGGCACAACGCCGTGGACAAGGCGATCGGGGCGATGGTCCGGGAGGACCGGTTGCCGCTGATCGGTTGCATCCTGATGGTGTCCGGGCGGGCATCGTTCGAGCTGACCCAGAAGGCGCTGCTGGCCGGGATCCCCACGCTTGCGGCGGTCTCGGCACCGTCATCCCTGGCCGCCGACCTGGCCGACGAGGCAGGCATGACCCTGATCGGCTTCGTGCGCGGTTCCGGCTGCAACGTCTACACCGGACAGTCCCGCATCAGCTGACCGCAGAACTCGCTGGATCGCGGCCGCAATGTGCCTTGCCTACCTGGTGCGGCAACACGCCGACGCCGGGACCGGCATGTCGCGACCCAGGTAGGCAAAGACGAATTCGGCTGTGCAGAAGGGGCGCTAGTGGTCTCCGCCGCGGAGTTGGCTGACGATGTGTCCCAGCAGCGGGCCGAGCACCGCCAACCCGTCGCGAACCCCTCCCGTGGAGCCGGGCAGATTCACGACCAAGGACCGGCCGGCGACCCCAACGAGACCGCGGGAGATCACCGCGTACGGAGTCTGCTCCTGTCCGTAACGGCGAAGGGCTTCGGCCAAGCCCGGCACCTCCCGGTCGAGCACCGGTGCCGTTGCCTGCGGCGTCACGTCAGTGGGGGACAACCCAGTGCCGCCAGTCGTCACGACCACCTCAGCGCCGGAGTCGACCGCCGACTTGAGCGCGGCGGTCAGGGCGGCAGCATCGTCGGGCAGCACCTCAGGCCCGCTGACGGTCAGGCCGAGCTCGGCCAAGCCGGCGGCCAGCGCCTGGCCGCTGCGGTCCTCGTACACTCCTGCGCTGGCCCGATTCGACGCGGTGATCACATGTGCTCGGGTACCCGGGGGAAGCTCAGCCACTGACGGACCCCCCTACCTCTCGATTCCAGTCGCCGGACTTGCCCCCGGTCTTGGTCAGCAACCGAACTCCGGCGATCTCGGCGGACTTGTCGACGGCCTTGACCATGTCGATCACGGTCAGCGCAGCCACCGCAACCGCGGTCAGAGCCTCCATCTCGACCCCCGTGCGGTCGGCCGTACGTACCGTCGCAGTGATCTCGACGCAGTCGTCGGCCACCCTCAGGTCGACTGAAACACCGTGCAAGGCAAGCGGATGACACAGCGGGATCAGGTCGGGGGTGCGCTTGGCGCCTTGGATCCCGGCGATGCGGGCGGTGGCCAGCGCGTCTCCTTTCGGAAGGCCTTCGCCGCGCAATAAGGCAACGACCTCGGCGCTGATCAGGACCCGCCCGGTTGCCGTTGCCGTCCTGACGGTCACCGCCTTGGCGGTCACATCGACCATCCGCGCGGCACCGCGCTCATCGAGATGGGTGAGCCGAAGTTCGGGATCGGCACGCCCTTGGCCGCGCTCCTCGCTGCGATGCTCGCTCATGGCGCTCCTTCCAGCAACCAGACATCGACAGTGTCACCGGCGGCCATCTGCTCGGTGTCCTCGGGGATGACCACGAGGCAATTCGCCCGGGCGAGGTGGGCAAGCAGGTGCGAGCCCGGTCCACCGACCTGGCTGACCTGGCCGGCGGCGAAGAACCCCCGTAGGAACTGTCGCTTGCC
The DNA here is from genome assembly GCA_013811975.1 of Geodermatophilaceae bacterium. GTDB lineage: Bacteria > Actinomycetota > Actinomycetes > Mycobacteriales > Geodermatophilaceae > JACCQS01. The sequence goes on from JACCUF010000118.1 coordinate 11,906, forward strand.
AGCTGGTGAGACGACGTCGGCGATCAGCCTGGCCTGGACGCGGGGGCGGTCGGGTACCGGCATGCCCATCGCCGCGCGCAGCACCGGCCGTACGAACACCTCGAAGGACACGAACGCGCTCACCGGGTTTCCCGGCAGCGTCACCACCGGTACTGCACCGACCCGCCCCCAGCCCTGCGGCCCGCCGGGCTGCATCGCCACCTTGACGAAGGACACGGTGCCGAGGTCGGAGAATGCGTCCTTGACCACCTCGTACGCGCCCGCGCTGACTCCTCCCGAGGTGATCAGTAGATCTGCGTCGGCGGTCTCCTTCTCGACAGTGGCCAGGAACTGCGCGACGTCGTCCGGGACGAAGTGCACTGCCCGGGCACTTGCTCCCGCGTCCTCGACGGCGGCGCAGAGCAGCGCGGTGTTGGACTCGTAGATCTGGCCTGGCTGCAGGGTCCTACCTGGCTCGACCAGCTCGCTGCCGGTGGACAGCACCACGACCTTCGGCCGGCGGTACACCGGCAGCCCCGCATGACCGATCGCGGCACCGAGCCCGAGCTGCGCCGGATACAGCACCGTCCCCGCGCTCAGCGCGACCTGACCGGCGGTGATGTCCTCACCGATCGATCGGATGTGGGCCCTCGGGGACGGAGCGACCTCGATGGTGACCCGATCAGTCCGGGCATCGGTGTGTTCCACCGGGACGATCGCCTCGGCGCCCGGTGGCAGGAGTGCGCCGGTCATGATCCGTTGCGCCGTACCCGGCTCGAGGGCGGACACCGACGTCCGACCGGCGGGGATGTCGTCGGCGACCGGAAGGGTGGCGGGTAGGACGGTCACGTCGGCCACTCGTACCGCGTATCCGTCCATGGCCGAGTTGTCGAAGGGCGGGAGCGCGGTCACCGACGCCACGTCCTCGGCCAGCACCAGGCCGCGTGCCTGAGCGAGCGGGACGACCTCCACCGGCATCAACGGGAACAGCGCGGCGACGGCGGCTCGGTGTTCTTCGACGGTGCGCACGTCCCGATCCTGCCCCACGTCTCCGATTGCGCGCCGACGCGGTTGCCTTGCGCAACGAGGCCGACGAAGGTCGGATCGGGTGAGACGACTGGACTGATTAGGGTGAAGGAGTGAGCTGGAAGAGCAGGTCCGACTGATGCAGGCGCCGTGAGGCTCCGGACACGACCGGGATCGACCCGTCGACGCGGGGCTATCCGCGCGTTCGCAGCGTCGATGGGGCTGATCGTTCTCACCGGCTGCACGTCCGTGGTGGCCGGACAGGCCAGCCCAGTTCCTCTCGACGAGCAGACATCCGTACCGGCGACCGCCGATCCCATGCCGGCCCCGGAGGTCGGCCCCGGCACGGTCGCCGAGGCACATCGGATCGCGGGTGCCACGGTGCAGCCGCAATTCGTCTACCCCGAATTGGACAACGCGTGCTTTCCCACCTTTCCGGTGACCAGGCCGGAGGGTGTGGAGTTCACGATCTTCGTCGAGGGGACGGCCGCGGTGACGTACACGAAGTACGGCTTCGTGGCCGGCTGGGTCAGTTGCCGAAACCAGCTCGACGGGCCGCGCAGTGCGATTGCTTTCGTCGCCGAGATGTCGGACCCGGACTCGGCCAGCGTGGCCGCTGAGGAACTGGCCACCAA
>JACCUF010000316.1 GCA_013811975.1 Geodermatophilaceae bacterium
GGCGCAGGGTCTGCCAGTTGGCTGCCTTGGCGGTGACCGCCGCAAGGATTCCGGCCACGGCGATGGAGTTGCCGATCCTGCCCGAGTGCACGGCGCCGAGCGCCTCCACGAGCGGGATCCGCCGTACCTCGAGATCGAGTTCCTCGGCTGCGATGACGAAGCCCTCCGGCCGCGCCACCCCGCTGAGTTCCCTCGCCAGGAACACGGTGACCTGCTCGGTCGAGCCACCCGGAGATGCGAAGAAGTCCAGCAATCGGTCCCATCTCCCGGCTTGCAGGCCGACTTCTTCGGCCAGTTCGCGGCGAGCGGTCTCGAGCAGCGGCTCGTCGACCACGTCGATGATCCCCGCCGGGAGCTCCCAGAGATAGCGGCGCACGGGATGGCGGTACTGCCGGATCATCACGACCCGGTCAGCGTCGTCGAGGGCGATCACGCCGACCGCGCCCGGATGCACCACCACGTCCCGCTGCCCGGTAGAACCGTCTGACATCTGGACTTCGTCCTGACGCACAGAGACGATCCGCCCCTCGAAGGCGGTCCGCGAGGACAGGGTCGGGTAGCGCTCCGAGTCAGTGACCGCCTCGTCGGCGAGCAGATTCGCGTGCTCGTTCACCGGACGGCAGGATCGAGGTCCACAGGTATCCGCTGCGACTCCGTGCGGTCCAGGGCGGCGCGAACCAATGCGCCGAACAGCGGATGTGGTCGAGTCGGGCGGGACATGAACTCCGGATGGGCCTGCGTCCCAACGAAGAACGGGTGCAGGTCGCGGTCGAGTTCGGCGAACTCGACCAGCCGGCCGTCCGGGGACAGTCCGGAAAACCGCATTCCGGCGGCTTCCAGCTGTCCGCGGTAGGCATTGTTGACCTCGTAACGGTGCCGATGCCGCTCGTGCACCTTCGTTTCGCCATACGCCCGAGCGACCAGCGAATCCGGAGACAGCTCGGCGGGGTAGCTACCCAGACGCATGGTCCCGCCCATGTCGCGCTCACCGGCAACCACATCGACTTGGTCGGCCATGGTGGCGATGACCGGATGCTCGGTGGCGGGGTCGAACTCGGCGGAGTTGGCGTCGGTCAATCCGGCAAGATTGCGGGCCACCTCGATCACCATGCACTGCAGACCGAGGCACAGGCCGAGCGTAGGAATACCGTTGGCGCGGGCGTACGAGATTGCGCGTACCTTTCCCTCGATCCCCCGAACACCGAATCCGCCAGGGACGACGATCCCGTCCACATCGGACAATTGTTGCGCCACGCCGCTGCTGGTCTCGCAATCGTCCGAGGTCACCCAGCGGGTCTCGACGTTCGTTCGGTGGGCAAACCCTCCGGCCCGCATCGCCTCGGTGACCGACAGATAGGCATCGGGCAGATCGACGTACTTACCGACCAGAGCGATCGTCACCGACTGTTTGGGCTTGTGCACCCGGTCGAGCAGGTCCGACCACTGCGTCCAGTCGACGTCTCGGAAGGGCAGGCCGAGTCGTCGTACGACGTAGGCGTCCAGCCCCTCCGCGTGCAGCACCTTCGGGATGTCGTAGATCGACGGAGCATCCGAGGCCGAGACAACGGCTTCGGAGTCCACGTCGCACATCAGGCTGATCTTGCGCTTGAGCGCGTCCGGGATCTCCCGGTCGCTGCGGCAGACGATTGCATCGGGCTGGATACCGATGCTGCGCAAAGCCGCCACGGAGTGCTGGGTCGGTTTGGTCTTTAGTTCACCGCTCGGAGCGAGATAAGGAACGAGTGACACGTGCAGGAAGAAGACGTTGTCCCGGCCCACGTCGTGGCGGATCTGGCGGGCAGCTTCGAGGAAGGGCAGCGACTCGATATCGCCGACGGTGCCTCCGATCTCGGTGATGACGACGTCGATACCAGGATGGCCGTCCTGGCCACCTGTGGTGCCCAGAATCCGGTCCTTGATCTCATTCGTGATGTGCGGGATCACCTGCACCGTGTCGCCGAGGTACTCTCCCCGCCGCTCCTTGGCGATCACCTCGGCGTAGACTTGGCCGGTTGTTACGTTCGCCGAGCCGGCGAGATTGATGTCGAGGAATCGTTCGTAATGACCGACATCGAGGTCGGTCTCGGCGCCGTCCTCGGTGACGAAAACCTCTCCGTGCTGGAAAGGGTTCATCGTGCCGGGATCAACGTTGAGGTAGGGATCAAGCTTCTGCATGGTGACTCGCAGGCCCCTGGCCGACAACAGGGATCCGAGCGAACTGGCCGTCAATCCCTTACCCAGCGAGGAGGCGACACCGCCGGTCACGAACAGATAGTTGGTGGTATGAGAAGCGCGACGATCACCCGGTCGGTTCACGGGAGTTCACGCTAACACGCGGCCGGCCGACTCCGCGCTCGCTCTCGGGGTGTCGGGTGCAGAAGTCACCGCCGGCATGTCGCTCGACGGGGTGGAACGCAGAGTCAGCCAGATGAGAACGGGAATGAGCACACAGCCCGAGATTGCGGGAATGGCGATCCCGGAGTCATTGATGAGGGCGCCGATACCGACGCAGACGATGGCCGCGAACAAGCCTGCCCGCCAGTTCGGCTCGGCTGCCAGGAATTCTCGCAGCCCTCCGCCCTGCCGAAGCATGAACCACACGGCAATTGCGAAGATCGGGACCAGCCAGGTCACTGGACTGCCGGTGAGCACGTCGAGATTGGCTTGGGCTTTGCGAGCAACAACCGTCCAGGCCTGACCGTCGATGAGCTGAGCTACGAAGCGGCCCAAGTGCGTTCGATCGTCCAGGTCCCGCTGGTAGTCCAGAAGAGCAAAGGTCGAGACCGCGACGGCGGTCACCGCCGTGATGGACAGGACCCGGCGTAGCGACAACCGTGTGCCGGTGGCCAAGAACCCGAGGAACAGGAATGCGGGTACCAGAGCCAGTACGCCGCCGAAGTCCCGTCCGAGCCCAGCAGCGCCGACGACGACCACGGACAGGACTCCAACCACGCCGATACCGACCAGGACCTGGCGAGGGGAGCCTCGAACGAGCACGGCGGTGGCCAGCAGGATGCACACCGCGAACAGGCCGAAGCTCAGGTTGCCCAGACCCACGAAACGTCCGGCGACGATTGCGTTGTAGCCAAGCACGCTGTTGAGCTCCATCGGCGAACCCAGCACCACGTCCGAGCCGAACGTAAGAGCGCTCATCAGCAAGACGACGACGGCTGACCCGAGGCTGCGCTGCCCCATGGGCAGCAGGCGCCTCATCGGGCCTCGACTGCTGCCCAGCACCAGCGCGAGTCCGACGAGCACCACGACCCATCCGACTATCGCGAGCCCGAGGACGAGCTCACGGTTCGGGGAGCGCCACCAGGGTGCGAGGTTGGCCAGATGAGTGGCGGCCGGAAGCGCGGCGAAGGCGAGCGCCGCCGTCGAGAGGATTCCGCCAGACAGCGCCCGGCTCCCGGATTCGGCCGAATTCCGGATCCTGAGCAGCACGAATCCGGCCACGAGTGCTGCGGCAAGGGCCACCAGCGTCCAGAAGAAGGTCCTCGTCAGGCCGCTATGTGCCACCGCCGCCCGGTTGAGATCGCGAAGGTTCGCCAGCGCCTCATCGAAGCCCGGGGTCGGTCCCGCCCAGCGCACCGCGGAGCCGACCATACTGTCGGCGTTCTCGAGCCCCAGAGCACGCAAGGTGGTCGGTGCCACGTCGATCAGCTGCACGTAGGGCGCGCGGCCGGTGCTTGCGGAGGTGAGATAACCCGAGGGCAGATCCGGGTGTACCGCGATCAGCGGATGTAATTGCGCCCTGCTGATGCCCTTCTCCGACAGCCCGGCCACCAGCAGCAGAGTGTCTCCGGCCAGGCCAGCGATTGTGGACCGTACATCGTCGATGACGGCATCCAGGGCAGCCAGGGCAAGCGCGCGTGGTCGCCCGGGCATTCCGGCCGGCGCCCCGGGCCCGGTCTCGGGTAGCTGCCCGGTCTCCGGCCGCCGCTCGATCAGCGCCACGGTAGGAACCGTGCCGATCAGGCCGGGCACGGTGATCAGGCTCAACGGACATTGGCTCAGGGCGTCGGCACGTTGCTCCGCTCCGGCGGGCAGGTCATCGATGACGTACACCTGCGCCGTCGGCCCGGACACAGCCACGGCCGAGGACCGGCCGATCGCCGTGGAGCAGCTGACCGCCTCGCCGAGGGCACCCGGATCGGCTCCGAATGCTCGGGTGCCTTCGTCCTGGGCGATCCGGTCGACGGTCTGGGTCACATCGGTGAGGCCAGCCAGGGCGACCTGCTCCTGCTGTGCGCATCCGGCCAGGGTGGCCAGTCGCTGGGCCTCCTGCTCCGCGGTGAGCGGAGGCGAGTTCCCCTGGACGTCCTCGGTCGGCGCGGGGTAACGGGCGCGGTTACCCGCACCCAAGGTGGCCCAGCCATCCAGAATGCAGGTCCGAGAACGGGCGGCTCGTACGGTCATGTTCCCGAGCGCGGCTTCAGCGGCCAGTTCGGACAGCGCAGGAGCCAGACCCGAGGCCACGTCGCCCCACAGCAACCCTGGGATGCCGATGATCACGACGCGCGCGGCCGAGACCTCTGGAGCGTCGGCGGCTGCGGTGGAATGGGGAACGGGCCCGAAGCCCAGGCCGGCGCCCATCCCCACGGCCAGCAGCCAGGAGGCCAGGACCCTGCCGCGCCGACCCGTCATGGCGACCCGAGCAGGTGTGCCCCTGAGCAGTCGATCACGACGAGCCCAGGAGTTCTACGTACAGCGCGCTCAGCTGGGCGACGGTGTCGTCCTGGGTCGGCCAGTTGGCAGCAGCGGCCAGGCCGGCCTCGATCAGCGCGGCTGTTCGCGCCGGATCCCCGAGTACACCGGTGACCGCTGCGTCCAGAGCGGCTGGGTCATCGGCTGGGATCAGGATCCCGGCGCCGTGACCTGCCAGTTCCGGAATGCCACCCACCGCGGTGGCCACCAGCGGCCGACCGGCGCGCAGTGCCTCCTGAGCCACCAGCGCGCGGGCCTCCCAACGTGAAGTCAGTACGACCAGATCGCTGGCGGCGAGCAGGTCGGCTACGTCACTTCGTCGCCCGAGCAACACCACCGGGAGCCTTTCCTGGTCGATCCGCTCGGACATCTCCTTGTGTAGCGGCCCATCCCCGGCAATCACCACGAGCAGTCCGTCAGACCGAGCCCGCCACTGCCGTGCCGCGGCGAGCAAGGTGTCGTAGCCCTTCTGCGGGTGCAGGCGCCCTACCGCCAGCAACAGGGGCGCCGAGTCCGGTACCCCGAGTCCGGCGCGTACCTGGGCTCGGCTGCGGGATGCTTGCGGCAGCGCTGGAGCCGCGACCGGCGCAGAACGGACGTCCCGCCCGCCCAGGGCGCGGGCGTGGTCGGCCAGATCCAGCGAGGCCGCCAGCACAACATCGGCGCCACGGACGACGATGCGCTCCAACACCTCGCTGATCCTGCGCTTGGTGCCCGCGGGCTCGAGCAACGCGTTGTGCATCGTCACCACGACGGGGCCGGCCGGCCGCGACAGGACCGACAGCAGGCCGGCACGCAGCCCGTGGGCGTGGACGAGATCGGCTCCGCGCAACCCCCGGCGAAGGCTCAGCAGCGCTCGAGCGTCCTGCGCCGGACGCAGGCCCGATGGGATCCGCACCGCCTGGAACCGAAAACCTGCGGCCCGGAATCCGAACAACTCGTCTGTGTCCGGCGGCCCGCAGACCCTTACCGTGGCGCCGGCAGCCCTGAGCCCGGGCAGGATCGCCCGGACGTGCGTCCCGACGCCCCCGGTACTGGTCGCCAGGACTTGGCCGATCCGCCGACCAGCCAGCAGACCTTCGGTCGGTGTCACTGCACCTCCTCCTGGACGATGTCCGGGCGGCGAAGACCACGCAGAACCGCACGCATGGATTCACGTGCTAGCACCATCATCGTCGCGCCCGCGACCAGTAGCACGACGGTGCCGACCGCCAACACCTGGAGGACGGCGAGGAAAACGCCCCCGCCGTCCCATGCCTCGGCCAGGAGTCGCCCCGACATGGCGGCTGCTGCCACCGCGACGAGCGCGACGCTGCCAACCCTCGCGAGGCCGCCCAATGACTCGGGCCCGGCCGAGCGCACGGTCATGACGATCAACGCGATCCCGGCCACGATCACCCCGAGGCTGTGCCCGGCCGCGAGCGCTACCCCTCGCGCGGTCTCCGGGAGGGCGGCAGCCAAGCCGATGTCCGCGGCCACGGTCAGGAACCAGCCGCCGACCACGGCTAGCGTGGGTTCCTTCCACAGACCGCGGGCGTAGAGGGCCCGGGTGAGCATGGCCACCAGCCCGTAGCCGGCCAGGCCCGGAGCGAAGGCGACTATTGTGGCTGCCAGCCTGGCGACGGTGAGGTCGGCGTCGGGTACGCCGGTGCCCTGCACGAAGATCCGGGCGGCGGGCTCGGCGACTGCGATCATCGCGGCCGAGCCGACCAGGCAGCCGATCAGCACGGCAGCGGCCGTCGGTGCCAGTGTTGCGCGGTAGGAGGGCTCATCGCCGCGTTCGCACGACGCCGAAAGGCGTGGGAACGCCGACGTGGCCAGGGGTACCGCAACTGCGCCCCAAGGCAGCAGGAACACTGTCATCGCGAGCAGGTAGAGCACCTGGGTGCCCTCAGGGGCGCCGTCGTTTGCGAGCCGGATCGCGACCACGACTGCAACCTGCTGGGCGGCGAGGGTCGCGATCCCGGCGGCGGCCAGGCGCCGGACCCGCGGTGCCACACCGGCCGGAAAGCCGACGCTGGGACGTAACCGCAACCCGGTGCCGCGCAACGGGATCAGCAACACCAAAGCGAGTACCACCACGCCGATCGTGGTGCCCACGCTCAGAATGAGCTCGGAGCCGGTGGCCAGATCGTCGACGGAGTCCGGAACACCCGCCGAGAGCCGGTAGAGCAGGTAGGCCACCGCGACGACGATGCTGGACAACAGCGGAGCAAGAGCCGGGCCAGCGAAACGTCCGTGCGCCTGGAGGATGCCGGTGAGCACGATGCCGACGCCGTAGAGCACGACCTGCGGGGCGAATACCAGTAGCATCCGGGTGCCCAGCTCGACTGCGCCTGAACAACTGCTTCCCGACAACAGCGCTTCGGCCAACGGCCGAGCCATCAGTGCGAGGAGCCCGCTCACTGGGACGAGGATCAAAATCGTCCAGGTCAACAGCGACGAAGCGGTCCGCCGAGCACGCTCGTGATCCCCGGAGGCGATGGCGCCGGACAACATGGGGACGACAAGACTGGCCAGTGCACCACCGGCAACGATCTCGAAGATGATGTTGGGCACGGTGTTCGCCGCGACGTAGGTGTCACCGATGCACGTCGTACCGACCGTACGTGCGAAGACGAGGTTGCGACCGAATCCGGCCAGCCGGGCCAAGAGGGTGATCACGGCGATGAGCGCCGCAACCGCACCGACACCCTTGGCGACGGTGCGTAGCCCTGGACTGGTCACGACATCAGTGCGCTGTACAAGCGCGGGGCACGGTTTTCTCGCCTCATGGGCTGCGCGCCGGGCAGCGACCCCATGCATCGAACTCGCGCAGCCCAGGCGTCGCCTCGATCACCCGGGTGAAGCTGACTTTCTCACTGGCGGCGGTCAGGGCGACAAGTACGGCGAGGATCGCCGCTCGGCCCAGCGGCCTCGACCCGGCCGCGAGCCGAAAGCCCAACAGCGCACCGAGTGCGTTGGCTCCCGCGTCGCCGAGCATGACCAACTCGGCGAGGTCGGCCGGCAGCACCCCGAGCGAGGTTCCGAGCACCGCGGCACTGGCGCCGGCTGCGGGGCCATTCAACGTGGCTGCGGCGCCCAGCGCGGTCACCTTGGCGGCCCGACCGGGGCGCAGGTCGAAAAGGTTGACCAGGTTCGCACTCCCGGCCATGATGCCGGCGGCGAGAATCCGATCGACCGGACCAGCCGAGACCGATCCGGCCGTGGCAATGGATGCGCCGACGACTCCCACGATTTTCACCGCACCGGTTGACACGCGCCCGGATCGTAGTGCACGGAGATGACCGCGAAAGCCCTTGTCCCGCATCTGTTCCGGACGGGCACCGACGATGTCGTCGTACAGGCCGACCGCGCCGGAGGCCAGCCCGAGCAGCAGCACCGGTCCGCGCAGTCGTGAAGGAAGGAGGGCAGCGGACACCAGGCTGGCCGTCATGGCGGCTGCCGGGCCGGCGACGAGACTCACCGGATCATCTCGGTGGTTTCGCCGTGTCCAGGCCGGCCCCGACAGAGCAGGCGTCCCGCGGCCAGCTTCGACCAGCACCAGCGCACCGGCTGCCGCAGCGACGACGCCGGTCCATCGATGACGCGCGCCCACCGTCTGATGGTCGCGGGCCGGCTTCCTCACGGGGCCAGTGGTGGTAGCGGGAGGGTGTCCTCGCCCACGCCGTAGTTCCCGGATTGACCAGTCCGCTCAGCGGTGAGTGCAAGCAGGGCCGCAACCTGCCCGGAGGCGGCATCGACGTTGTTCACTGTGGACACCGAGGTCGCGGCGCTCGCGTCGGCCCGCAGGGCTGCCACCAGTCCCCCGTCCGCACCGGAGTCCGCATCGCCGGCGACAACGCCGCCGCTGCCCGCCGTATCGAGGCCGACGGCCAATGTCACCAGCGTCTGATTGCGCGCCTCGGCATCCTCGCCGGTGAAGCCCGCGGCGGTCAGGATCAGCGCGTAGTCCGCGGAGTCGACCTCGCCGCTGTCGGAGGTGACAACGCCCAGCGCTGCAAGCCCGGCCAGCACGGTGGTCCTCGCCGCCTCCGGTGGAGCCTCACCGCCATCGCCGGGCCGCATGAGAACCTGACTCATCAGGCTGGCGACCAGCAGCGGTGTGTCGTCGGTTACCGGCAGGTTGATCCCGGCAGGCAGCCCCGATCCGGTTACGTACTCCTGGAGTTCGGGTGAGTTCTGCGGGTCGGTGAACTCCGGCTGCAGGCGCAACGTGCCGGACAGGTCGGCGCCTGCAGCCTGGAGCAGGGTGATGGTCTGCCCGACCACCTCTGCACTCACGTCATCGCTGGTGACGATCAGCAGGACGGAGGAGCCGACGAGTCGGTTGGCCACGATCAGCGGCGCGACGGCGTCGTCGTACGCGTCCTCTTGCGTCAGTTGGTCGGTGAGGCTTTCGGTCTGGGCCTCGAGGCTGTTCTTCTGCTCGGTCAATGTCTCGACCTGGGCCTCCAGTCCGTCCAACACTCGTCCGTTCAACTGAGTCGTCCCGATCACGATGCCGAGTGCGACGGCTAGGAACACCGCGGTCAAAGAGACAAGGTGATAGCGAAAATCGATCACGAGAACAGGCCCTTCACCCAGCCGAGCAGGTCGCC
>JACCUF010000326.1 GCA_013811975.1 Geodermatophilaceae bacterium
TCCCTGACCAAACCGCGCATCGTCGAACTGCTGCTGGTCACGACGCTGCCAACGATGATGCTGGCGGCCGGCCGGTTCCCAGGTGGGCTGTTGGTGCCGGCCACGCTGGTCGGCGGCGCACTGGCGGCCGGAGCGGCGAACGCGCTCAATTGTTATTGCGACCGCGACATCGACGGGCTCATGCACCGCACCGAGGGCCGTCCGCTGCCGAGCCACGTGGTCACGCCGCGGGCCGCCCTCACCTTCGGGCTTGTTCTCACCGTCGTCTCCACCGCAATGCTGGCTTGGGCGACGACAGCCTTGGCCGCCGCACTCTCGCTGGCTGCGATCGGGTGGTACGTCTTCGTCTACACGCTGTGGCTCAAACGCCGTACGCACCACAGCACGGTCGCCGGGGGAGTAGCAGGTGCCGCGCCGGTCCTGATCGGCTGGGCCGCGGTCACCGGTGAACTCTCCTGGCAGGCCTGGGTCCTCTTCGCGGTGGTGTTCTTCTGGCAGCCACCGCACTTCTGGGCCCTGGCGATGCGGTTTCGCGAGGACTATGCGCGGGCGAGTGTTCCGATGTTGCCGGTCGTAGCCGAGACCGTCTCGGTGACCAGGCAGATCGTGATCTACACCGTCATCACCGTGGTGGTCTCGATGTTCCTGGGGCCGCTGGGCTCCGGGCCGATCTATCCGGTGCTGGCCGGAGTGGCGGGTGCCTGGTTCATCTGGGAATCGTTGGTGCTGGCTCGCCGGGCGCGTGCCGGTGAGGCACTGAGTCCGATGCGCCTGTTCCACGTCTCGATCAGCTATCTGACGCTGGTTTTCCTGGGGGTGGCCGGGGACGTCGTGCTCGACCTGGTGCTCTAGACATTGGACCTGTGGACGACGGGCCTGGATGCACGTCCTGCCGCTAGGGTTTCGCCATGACGTCTCCGGCGCTCGAGCGCAAAGTCCGCCAGCTGGACAACGACGTGCAGTCGATCTACGAGATGTTGAGCACCATTTCCGGAACGCAGCTCCGACAGGGCAATCGACTGGAGGAGATCGACCAACGCTTGGAAAGTGTTGAGAGCAAGGTCGACGCACTGGACGGCAAGGTCGACGCGCTGGACGGCAAGGTCGACGCGCTGGACGGCAAGGTCGACGCGCTGGACGGCAAGGTCGATTCAATGCTCGAACTGCTCCGGGGCGGCGCAGGCGCCTGATCGGAGACTGCTGAGGGGCCCTGACCAAGGACGACACCAGGATCAGTCGCGTCGGGTGTTGCTCCGGTACCAGTCGATCAGGGCAGTCGTCGACGAGTCGTGCTCGACCGCGTCGTGTGGTTCGCCGGTGAGTTCGGGAGTGATCCGGTTGGCGAGTTCCTTGCCCAACTCCACGCCCCATTGGTCGAAGCTGTCGATCCCCCAGATGCATCCCTGGACGAACACGATGTGCTCGTACAGCGCGATGAGTTGACCCAGCACCGACGGGGTCAGCCTCGGCGCGAGAATCGTGGTGGACGGCCGGTTACCGGCGAAGGATCGATGCGGTTCGCCCGGCCGATCCTTTCCGAAGGCCAAGGCCTCGGTCTGGGCGATCAGATTGGCCACCAGCAGGTCGTGATGCTCGCGATAGGCATGGTGCGGGTTGGCGAACCCGATGAAGTCAGCCGGCACAACGCGGGTCCCTTGGTGCAGAAGTTGGTAGAAGGCGTGCTGTCCGTTCGTACCCGGCTCGCCCCACACGATCGGGCCGGTAGCCATGCTCACCGGGGATCCGTCGAGTCGTACGGACTTGCCATTGGATTCCATGTCCAGCTGCTGTAGGTAGGCCGGGAACCGAGCGAGCTCCTGTGCGTAGGGCAGCACCGCCTTGGTGTCGAAGCCGAGCACGTTGGCGTTCCACACCCCGATCATCCCCAGCACGACCGGCACGTTCTTCGGGAGCGGCGCGGTACGGAAGTGCTCGTCGACGGCATGCGAGCCGGCCAGGAATTCCGTGAAACGCTCCGGTCCGATCGAGATCATCAGAGTGAGTCCGATGGCCGACTCGACGGAGTACCGCCCGCCCACCCACTCCCAGAACTCGAACATGTTGGCCGTGTCGATACCGAACTCTGCGACCTCGTCGACGTTGGTGCTGACTGCCACGAAGTGTTTCGGGACCGAACCCTCGCCGAGTGCATCGGTCAGCCAGGCCCGCGCGGTACGCGCGTTGGTCAGGGTCTCAATGGTGGTGAAGGTCTTGGACGAGATGACGAACATGGTCTGGGCCGGATCGAGCCCGGCAAGAACTCCGGCGATGTTCGCTCCGTCCACATTGGACACAAAATGGGCAGTGAGGTCGGGATGCCGGTAGGCCTCCAGCGCCTGATAGGCCATCGCCGGCCCGAGATCGGACCCTCCGATGCCGATGTTGACGACCGTATGGATCCGCTGTCCGGTTGCCCCGGTCCACGAGCCGTCGCGCACGCGATCCGCGAAGTCGCCCATCCGCCGGAGAACGTCATGGACGGCTGGGACGACGTCCTGGCCGTCCACGGTGATCGACGCGCCCTGAGGGGTGCGCAATGCGACGTGCAGGACCGGACGGTCCTCGGTGACATTGATGTGCTCGCCGGCGAACATCGCGTCTCGGCGCTGAGCGACGCCCGCCTCGTCGGCCACGCCTATCAGCGCTGCCAAAATGTCGTCGTCCACAGTCTGCTTGGCGAAGTCGACCCGCAGGTCGGCCATCTCGAGCACGTACCGACGGCCGCGGTCGGGATCGCCGGAAAAGAGTTCCCTCAGATGCCGCGGCCGGGCGAGCCCCGTCAGCCTCCCCCACGCGGGGGACGACGCGATGTCCGTGGACATGATCTCGTTGTCACTCACCTCGACCATGAGGTCAGCCTAGGGAGTGCGATCGGGTGCGGTTGGCTCGGTCGGGAGGAGCGTCCACGAATGATCACGGGTGTGCACCTGCTGTTCAACAGCGAGGACGCCGAGGCCGATCGCGCCTTTCTCACCGACGTCCTGGGTTGGCGTTCCACCGAGCAGAGACCGGCACAGGACGGGTGGTTGATCTACAAGGCGCCGCTGGCCGAACTCGGGGTGCATCAACACGGGGACTCCACGGTGGACCTGCACTTGATGTGCGACGACATCGCCACCACAGTGGCCGACATGAGGGCCCGGGGAGTCAAGACCGGCCCGGTCGCCGATGTGGGTTACGGCTTCTGCACCCGGATCCGATTGCCCAGTGGCGCCGAGATCGGTCTGTACGAGCCGCGTCACGCGACTGGCCTCAAGCCCTGACACCTTGCA
>JACCUF010000126.1 GCA_013811975.1 Geodermatophilaceae bacterium
TGACCACGGAGCGGCTCGGCGCCTCGTACCGGGTCGGATGCCCCGTCGCGCCCGAGGCACTGCGGCTGGTCGGCCTGACGTACGTCGGTTTCGACGGCACTGCCGCGCAAGGCGAACTCGTTGTGGCCGATGCGGTCGTGGAGGACGTCGTGGCGATCTTCACGGAGCTCTACCGGCAGCGCTTCCCGATCCGGGGCATGGTCACCGTCGAGGCATTCGGGGCCGACGACGACGCCTCGATGGCGGTGAACAACACCTCGGCGTTCAACTGCCGGCCGATCACCGGCGGACGGGCTTGGTCACAGCACTCGTACGGCGTCGCTATCGACCTCAACCCACGGGAGAACCCGTACGTGACAGGCCAAACGGTCCTGCCGCCGGAGGGCCGGGACTATCTCGACCGCGCCAACCCGGTACCCGGCATGATCCGGGCCGGCGATCCGGTGATGACGGCGTTTGCCGCGCACGGGTTCGCGTGGGGCGGGTACTGGACCGATCCTGTCGACTACCAACACTTCGAGTGGTGAGTCCAGCACTGATGCGCAGGTCCGGGCAGACGCTTGTCTTCGACGCCGACGACACGCTGTGGGAGAACAATGTGCTCTTCGAGAGGGTCATCGACGACTTCATGCAGTGGTTGGCCCACCCGACCCTTGATCACGCCTCGATCCGCTCGATGTTCAACGACATAGAGGCGGCCAACACGATGGCTCACGGCTACGGCAGCCGGGTCTTCCTGCGCAGCCTCGGGGAGTGCTTCGCCCGACTGCAGGAGCGGCCGGCCACCGAGGCCGAGCGCCGGGAGATCGACGCGCTGGCCGTGGCGCTGCTCGAACATCGGGTGGAGTTGATGCCCGGCGTCGCGGTGACTCTGGTCGACCTCGGCAGTCGTCATGACTTGCTGTTGCTCACCAAGGGCGCCGCCGATGAACAACAGAACAAGGTGGACGTATCAGGTCTCGGGCACCATTTCCGCAGCATCCACATCGTGGCCGAAAAGAACGTGGAGACCTATCGAAGGCTCGTACGGGACGAGTCCCTGACACCGGCCGACACTTGGATGATCGGCAATTCGCCGAAGTCCGACATCAACCCGGCTCGCCAGGCCGGCCTCAACGCGGTGTTTGTGCCCAACGACAACACGTGGGTCCTCGAGCACGACGACGTCGACCCCGACGATGCCGGCGTGCTGCGACTCGAGCGGTTCGCGGAAATGCTCGACCATTTCTGAGCCCTGGGCCTCTGAGATCTAGGCGCTCAGCGGTTGCGCTGATCGAGTTCATCCTTCGAGGTGTCATCCTTCGAGGTGTCGAAGCCGGCCCGGTCCACCCGGCGATGAAAACGCATGCCGGTCAGGCCGCCGAGGATCGCCCCGATCAGCGTCACGACGAGAACGGCCGCCAGGCCGATAAGTCCACCGGCAGTCAACTCGTCCGAGCTGACGGGGAGGGAAGGCAGATTGACCTGACTGGTGATGTCGGTCTGCTGCCCGACAATCAGTCCAGCAATGGTGAGGATGATGGCGATCACAACGGCCCAGAGCCAGACGGCAAAGCCCTGACGAGCGCCGTTGAACCGAGCCATCCGGGCGGCCACGTACCCGCCGATGAAATAGGCGATGAACAGGATGACCAGCAGCGCGATGGCCACGCCGATCCCCACCCCGCGCAAGTCCTGGCTGGAAGCGCCGGTATCGACACCGATTCCTGCTGCGACGGCCGAGACCAGCGCAACCAGCAGAATCGTGGCACCGATCGTGGTCAACCACCCGAAGAAGGCCGACCCGAACTTCATGCCGCCGAACGCCTCTTTCTCACGCGCGCGCACACTGTCGTGGTCGGTGCCACCGACCCCGGTGCCACCGACCCCGGTGCCGCTGACCCCTGGGTCGCCAACCGGAGCCAGGTCCGCCGATGACCGCCCCGCGTCAGAACTGTCGTACTGGTCACGTGTCCGCGGCCGGTCCCAGTCGGTTGCTCGGGCGTGATCGGAGTTGGCAGCCGACCGGCCGTCGCTGCCGCTCTCGGAACGTCCGAGGTCGGGAGAGCCGTGGCCGTCCTGTGCTGTTGAAGCTGGGGGTACCGCTGGTGCTGGGTTGGCTGCCGGGGCTGCGTCGGTCGGCGGGGATGGGTCGCCCGGGTTGGATCGCTGCGGGTCGTAGGGCTGTGACGTCATGAGTTGTCCTTACTC
>JACCUF010000347.1 GCA_013811975.1 Geodermatophilaceae bacterium
GCTGTGGAGCACCGGCTTCGTCGGGGCGAAGTACGGACTGCCGTACGCCGAACCCTTCACCTTTCTCGCCGTACGGCTGGTCATCGCGAGCGCGCTGCTCTGGCTGATCCTGGCCGCGCTGCGCGGAGAAGGCCTGCGGGGGCGGGCGCAGTGGGGTCGATCGGCGCTGAGTGGCGTTCTGCTGCATGCCGGGTACCTCGGCGGAGTCTTCTGGGCCATCGGGCACGGGTTGCCGGCCGGGGTCTCGGCGGTGATCGTCAGCCTGCAACCGGTCGTGGTCGCTGCGCTGGCCAACCGCTTCCTGGGTGAATACCTAAGCCGGCTCCAATGGGCCGGCCTGGTTCTCGGAGTGGTTGGCGTGGTGCTGGTCCTGGCGCCGGGCTTGGTCGACGCCGGTCGGTCGGCCGACTTTCCGATCTCGGGCATCGTGGCGTGCCTGGTTGCGCTCGCCGCCGGTACGGCCGGGACGATCCACCAGAAGCGGCATGGCGACGGGATCCCGCTGGTCAGCGGTACGGCCGTGCAGTACCTCGGCGCAGCTGCGGTGCTCGCCGTTCTGTCTCTCAGCTTGGAGTCCCAGACCATCGACTGGACGCTGGAGTTCAGCCTGGCGATGAGCTGGCTGGTCCTTGCCCTGTCGTTGGGTGCCGTCCTGCTGCTGCTGTTCCTGCTCAAGCGCGGCAGCGCATCAGCAGTCTCCAGCCTGTTCTATCTGGTGCCACCGGCGACGGCGATCGAGGCCTATCTGCTCTTCGACGAGGAACTCGCGCTGGTCAGCATCCTCGGTGTCGTCGTCACCGCGATCGGGGTCGCACTTGCGCTTCGCAAGCAGGACGCCGGCGCGGCCTGAGTACCCGGTTCTGGCTGTCGCTCTCGGTACAGGAACTGGCGAGCCGGTGACCTGAGGGTCAGCGGTCCCAGGGCGGTTCCGTGCCAATTCTTTCGACGCCCATCTTGTCGTAGTAGCGGGCCAGGTGACCGCGTACGCGGGGCGCCTCGTCCTCGGGAAGGTCCACCCCGCCCCGCGACCCCTGCATGACCGCGCCGGCAGCCATGACTGCCCGTGGCATCGCGGCCAGCCGACCGTTGACGACGTCGGCGATCAGCAGCTTGTAACTGCCGAAGTTGTCTGGGGCCGATCCGTCGTACCAGACATGAGCGTCGCGATAGCTGGAGTTGGCCGCCTCCTTGGCCGAGGCCCATTTCCGTACCCGCTTCTCCGCCGCCGCCCCGTCCCACTCGTGATCCCGCTCCTCGAGCGGGAAGTCCTGGAAGCGCACCAAAGTCATGTGTCAGCCGTACCCAGTGCACCGGCCGCCATGCCCTGCGGCCTGACAAGCACCTCTCCCAGATGTCGTAGTTACGCAGGCGACACACCCGGCGCGTTCTCGGCAAACCTGCGGCATCAATCGAGTCCCCAACCGGATGTCGTAGGTACGCAGGCGACACACCGGGCGCGTTCTCGGCAAACCTGCGACATCAGTGGGTACGAGGGCCGTGACCGCAGCTCGGTGTCGTGTCAGGGTGGTGGTCATGAGCCAGAGCGATGACACGACTCCGTACAACACCTACAGCGTCGACGAGGAGACCCAACTTCAGTCCGAGGACACCCTCGTGGATCGCAACGTCGACGATGTCCTCGACGAGGGCTACACCGCCCCGGAGAAGTGGTCACCCGGGCAGGGGTTCGGCACCACCGCCGAGGAAGCCGAACACGGTGAGTCGATAGACCAGCGGCTGGTCCAGGAGGAGCCTGACCCCGCACTAGCCGAGATCGAGCAGGCCGCCGAAGACGAGGATGCCCTGAACCCCGCCGGAGTGGAGATCAACGCCGATCTGGAGGGGGAGGGTGAGCTGATCGACGATGAGGTCGGCGAGGAGCGGGCCGGCCGACTCGTGGCACCGGATGAGGGTGCCCACTCAGACACCGATCCCAACCTCGACGCGACTGACGTGGGAATCGACGGTGCGGCGGCCAGCGCCGAAGAGGCCGCAGTGCACGTCGTACCCGACGACGCCTAACCAGCCCCACCGCAGCCCAGCCCGAGACTGGGTCAGCTCCGGGCTTTGGCGGTCTCCAGGTCGTTGGCCTTCTGGATCGCGTCGACGAGTTCGTCCTTGGTCATCCGGGACCGCGCCCGTACGTCGAGGCGTTTGGCGATCTCTTGCAGGTGCTTCTTGGACGCATGTGCATCCACCCCACCCGC
>JACCUF010000361.1 GCA_013811975.1 Geodermatophilaceae bacterium
GAAGCCGGGAAGCAGGCGGCCTCGGCCGCCTGGGCGCCGACAACCCGCACGTCGGGTCGCAGTCCCTTGACAGCGGCGGCGATCCCGGACAGTAGGCCTCCGCCACCAGTGCACACCACGATCGTGGAGAGCTCTGGACACTGCTCGAGGATCTCCAGACCCACGGTCCCCTGCCCGGCGATGAGATCGGGATGGTCGAAGGGGTGGATGAACACCGCCCCGGTCTCGGCCGCGTACGCCCTGGCTGCTTGCATCGGCTCGGCGAGGGTGTGCCCGATCAGGTGAATGTCTGCGCCGTACCCGCGCGTGGCCGCGAGCTTGGGCAAGGGCGCGGTTGTCGGCATGAAGACGGTCGCTGAGGCACCGAGCAGTTTGGCCGCCAGTGCGACTCCCTGGGCGTGGTTGCCGGCACTTGCCGCCACGACTCCGCGAGCTCGCTGCTCATCGGTCAGGCGGGAGATCCGGAGATAGGCCCCGCGGATCTTGAAGGACCCCGCCCGCTGGAGGTTCTCGCACTTGAAGAACACCGGTCCGCCGACGCGATCACCGAGGACCCGGGTGGACTCCATGGGCGTACGGCGAACGATCCCTGCTAGCACCTGCTGCGCGGCCTCGATCGCGGCCACGTCGACCAGCTGCGCTTGCCCGCTCATGACTACGCATCCTGTCAGCCCGGCTTCGACCCCAGTGCGCGCGCGGCGCCGTTCTCGAATTGCGCGAGCAGTTCCTTGAGGACGGACATCTCAGCGGTCAACGCCACGTAGCCGTCATCGGTCAGGCTCGCCCAGGTACGCGGCCGCTTGTTCTCATAGCCCTTGGTGATCGTGACCAGACCCTCGTCGGCCAACACCTCGAGGTGTCGCCCGAGATTTCCATCGGTCAGTTCCAGCAGCGACTTGAGGTAGGGGAACGTGGCCATCCGAACCTCGGCCAGCACGGTCAGAATGCCGAGCCTGGCGCGGTGGTGCACCACGTCATTGAGCGCTGATGCCGGATGCGCCTGCTCTGCCGCAGCGGCCTGGTCTGGCGGGAGGGCGCTCATCGGACCCGCTCCCGCCGGAAGACGACCAAGCCGCCCCGGTGATGAGCCCACAAGGAGTACGGGGCTGTGACGAGCGCCGCGCACGCCACCAGGGACGTGATGACCACCATCGGGCCCACCCTGGTGCCCGCCCCCAGGACGCGTTGCTGGCGACCGAACCACCACGCCGTCACGGCCAGGCCGATGGGAGCAGCTAGCGCCCAGAAGTAGTGGCCGAGCGTGTAGTACTCCTCCACCACATTCACCAACCAGTTGGCCAGCATTCCGCCTAGTGCCAGCAGGCCGAGGATGAATATCGGAAGAGAGGCAGTGCGCACCTTCGCGCGGGCATGCAGGCGCAGCTGGTCGAGGTCTCCAAGGAGGACCTTTGCCTCGGGGGGCTCGAGCGCGTCGAGTTGCGCCCGCGCGTTGTCGACCGCTCGCGGCGTGGCGATCGGGGCCGCGCGCCGGACCACGACCGTGTCGGACACCTGATCGTGGGCCAACTGGTGCTTGTCGTTGAACAACATCCAGAGCGGATAGGCCACCAGCAGCAGCGGCTCGATCCACCACAGGGCTCCCACCGCGGCGGCGAGGACGACGGCCCTGATCAGCAGTCGCGCCCGGCTGGCCTCGGCACCGTCCGATCCTGCGATGCGGAGGTCGACTGCCGCCATGCCGAGCGTGCGACCCACCAGGCCCGGGTCAGGATGTACACCGCGAGGCAGGTAGCCATCAGAACGACGACCGTCGTGGGAGTTGATGGCATCACGTAGAGCGTTCTCGGGTCGAATGAGGAGGAGAGCCACACGCGTTCGATGGCGACGAAGATCGCGTAAAGGACAAGGCCGTCCAGCAGGGCAGCCACCGCCCGAGGATAGAAACCGGCGGTCTCGAACCGGCCGGCGTCAGGCAACGGTCCGCTCCTGCCAGAAGATGACAGCACCCGCGATGCGGAGGAACCCCAGCATCGCGTACAGAGCCGTGGTGTTGGGATCAATCAAAAGGTGCAAGGCCTGCACCACCTCCTCGGGCGCCTGTGGCACCGTCACCGATTGTTCAATCGTCATAGTCTCTCCTGATAGGACTTCTCTGTGAACAAGTGAACTCTGTCGCGCAGAGTTCACTTGATGTAAGCGGCGCCCCCACAGCTGTCAACACCCTCCGATTCACCCGAGTGCCGGCGTACCTTCGACGGCAATGACAGATGCGCCAGCTGACACGACGGCCGCGGCCCTGCGCGCCACCGGAACCCGCGCCCTCGGTGTCAAGGAGGAGATCCGGGCCAACCTCTTGCGCCGGATCGCAGCGGGGCTTCCCTCGCTGCCCGGCATCGTCGGCTTCGACGACACCGTCATCCCGGAGGTCGAGCGTGCCCTGCTCGCCGGCCACGACTTCGTGCTGCTCGGGGAGCGCGGCCAGGGCAAGACCCGGCTGATCCGGACGCTGGTCGGACTGCTGGATGAGTGGACGCCGGTCCTGACCGGAAGTGAGCTCAACGAGCACCCCCTGGCACCGATCTCAGCCTGGGGACTTCGCCAGATCGCCGAACTCGGTGACGCCGCGCCGGTGACCTGGCTGCACCGCGACGCCCGGTACGGCGAGAAGCTCGCCACCCCGGACACCAGCGTCGGAGACCTGATCGGCGACGTCGACCCGATCAAGGTCGCCCAGGGCCGGACCCTCGGCGACCCGGAGACCATCCACTTCGGACTGATCCCCCGCACCAACCGCGGCATCTTCTCGATCAACGAGCTCCCCGATCTCGCCGAGCGGATCCAGGTGGCGCTGCTCAACGTGCTGGAGGAGCGCGACATCCAGGTACGTGGCTACCGCCTGCGGCTGCCCCTGGACCTGCTCCTTGTGGCCAGCGCGAATCCAGAGGACTACACCAACCGGGGCCGGATCATCACCCCGCTCAAGGACCGTTTCGGCAGCGAGGTCCGCACGCACTACCCCCTCGAACTCGACGACGAGATCGACCTGGTCACCCAGGAGGCGATGCTTTCCTGGGCCGACGATCTGGACCTCGCCCGCCCGCTAATTCCTGACCACATCGTCGAGATCGTGGCCCGGTATGCGCGGCTGGTGCGGGAGAGCCAGCACGTCGACCGGCGCTCCGGCGTGAGTGCCCGGTTCGCCATCGCCGCCGTGGAAACCATGGCCGCCTCTGCCGTACGCCGGGCCGCGATGACGGGTGAGGACCGGGCCGTCGCGCGGGTCTGTGATCTGCCCAGCGCGCTGCCCGCCGCCCGCGGCAAGGTCGAATTCGCAGATGCCAGCGGCGAGGACGAGGGCGAACGCGAGCTGGAGATCCTGGCCCACCTGCTCCGCCGGGCCACCGCTGAGACGTTCCGGAACCGACTGGCCGGTGTGGATCTATCCGGCCTGCAGGACCACTTCGCCGAGGGACAGACAGTCGATTCCGGAGAACTGGTCGCCGGCACGGCTCTGCTGGCCCAGTTCGGCGCCGTACCCGGTCTGGCCGAACTGCTCACCGCGCTCGGGGTGACCGAGAGCGGGGATCTTCCCGACCAGGCAGCGGCGGCGGTGGAGTTCGCACTCGAAGGTCTGTATCTCACCCGGCGACTGGGCAAGGACGTCGACGGCCCCCGCACCCTCTACGGCGGCTAGTCCGATGAGACGGCGGTATCGGTACGGCGCGTGGCAGGGGGGTCCCGACCCGCTTGCCGAGCCGTACGACGTCGCCACCGCGGTCGATGCGCTGGGCGATTCGGTGCTGTCCGGCGAGAGCACGAGTGAGGCGCTGCGTCGGCTGATGCGCGCCGGCGCGGCGGGGCGTCGAGGCCTGGACGCCTTGCGGGACATGGTCGGTAGACGCCTGCGGCAAGCGCGCGCCCGCGGAGCAATGGACGGCACACTGCGCGACGTGCAGCGCTTACTCGACGATGCGCTGCAGGCCGAGGAGCAGACGCTGGAATACGACCCCCGTCCCGAGGCCCGGCTCGCCGAGTCCGAATTGGCCTCGCTGCCCGACGACACCGCAGGTGCAGTACGGGCGCTGACCGACTATCAATGGTCCAACGCTTCGGCGCGACAGAAGTACCAGGAAATCCAGGACCTGCTGCGTCGGGAGGTGTTGGACAGTTCCTTCCAGAAGATGCGCGAGGCGCTGACCAGCCAGGGCGGCCGGGCCGGCCAGAGCGGGATCGATCCGGAACGCTTGCGCGAGATGATCTCCGAGCTCACCAACCTCATCCAGTCGCACAACCGCGGCGAGGACACCACCGAGGCCTTCGAACACTTCATGGGACTGCACGGGGAAGCCTTTCCCGACAACCCTCGCAACACCCAGGAACTCATCGACTCACTCGCCCGTCAAGCGGCGGCACAACAGCGGATGCTGGCCGGGATGAGCCGCGAGCAACGCATGGAACTCGCGAACCTCATCGCGGACACCTGGGACCAGTTGGGCGTCGGCGGCCAGATCGGGGCCCTGAACGACGAGCTGCGCCGCGCGCGACCGGATCTGCCCTGGGACCGGGGTTCGCTGCCTGACGGTGCGGAGCCGTTGGGGCTAGGCGACGCGACCGCTGCCGTGCGGGACCTGGCCGACCTCGAGGCACTCTCCCGGGCCCTGTCCCAGGACTATTCGGGGGCCGATCTGAGCGACATCGATCCGCAGGCATTGGAGAATGCCCTCGGGCGCAACGCCGTGGACGATCTGGAAGCCCTGCGCGAGCTGGCAGCCGAGCTCGAAGAGCAGGGCTGGGTCAACCGGGCCGCGGGCAAACTGACCCTGTCCCCCAAGGCAGTACGCCGGATGGGCGCCACGGCGCTGCGCCGGGTCTTCGGGCGGTTGTCGGAAGGGCGACGCGGCCAGCATGACATCACCGCGACCGGTCCGTCCGGCGAACTCACCGGGTCCTCGCGTCCGTGGGAGTTCGGCGACGAGCAGCCGATCGACGTGGTCGAGACCGTACGGCGGGCCGTCCAACGTAGCGCCGGACAGCGACCCGACCTGTCCGCTGGCATGGCCGATCTGGAACCGGACGCTCCCGACGCACGTCCGAGAAGCGTGCCGATCGCCGTGGACGACGTGGCAGTGGTCGAGACCGAGCGCCGAAGCAGCGCTGCGGTCGCCCTGCTGGTCGACCTCTCCTACTCCATGGCCCTGCGCGGGACCTGGCCGGAAGCCAAATCCACGGCGCTGGCCCTGCACACCCTGGTCAGCACGAAATTTCCGCAGGATGCGATCCAGATCATCGGATTCGCCAGCCACGCCCGGGAGATCTCGGCGGTAGACCTCGCCGATCTCGACGTCGACACCCTGCAGGGCACGAATCTGCAGCACGGTCTGATTTTGGCTCGGCGCTTCCTTGCCAGGCACCGGGACAGTGAGCCGATCATCATGATCGTCACCGATGGGGAGCCCACCGCACATCTCGCCGGGGATGGCCGGGCGATGTTCTGTTGGCCTCCGCTGCCGGAGACCATCGCCTTGACGATGACCGAAGTCACTCGGTGCACTCGGCTCGGGGCCCAGATCAACGTCTTCGCACTGGATCCTGACCCAAACCTGATCGACTTCGTGGACGCCCTCGCGCGGCTGGCCGGTGGCCGGCTCTTCCAACCCGACCCTGCCCACCTCGGTGAGTACGTCGTGGCCGACTACCTGGACGCCCGACGCGGGCGACGGGCGCGGTCGGCATGATCACCGACGTCGGCTCCGGATCGATGGCCAGCGCAAGCGGGCAGGCCCGTACCTTCGCCGTGACCCGCGCCAGCGCCGAGGAAACCGCCGAGCTGCGACGGGACGTCCTACGCCCGCACCTCACCATCGAACAGATGGCTGTCCCCGGGGACAGCAACCCGGACACGGCCTACCTCGCCGTCCGCGTCCCAACCGGCGCTCGCGCCGTTCTGGGCTGCCTGCGCCTGGAGCCAGTGCCCTGCCCGTGGCCGTCGGCAGGCCGTGCAGCAGCGGGGGCGGCGGCTTGGCAGCTACGCGCCATGGCAACCGACCCTTCTGTTCGCGGTAGGGGACTTGGCCGACTGCTAGTGACCGCCGCCGTGGACCATGTGGCCCGGCGGGGCGGGGACCTCATCTGGTGCAACGCTCGGGTCAGCGCCGAGCAGTTCTACCTGCGGCTGGGATTCCGTCGAGTCACCCCGCCTTTCGCGCTACCCGATGTGCCCGAGGAGCACGTCGGCATGGTGCTCAGGGGCCAGAGCATTGGCTGGGGTAGGACATGAGGCCCCGCGCCTGGCCGGGAGCGCTCCTCAGCGGGGCCTCATTGGCCGCAGCTTGCCTGGTGGTCGGCGATCATGTCGCTGCTACCAGGCAGGGGTGCCCCGACTCGGCCGGCTGGTTCAGCGCGACCCCGGTGGTCTTGCCCTCCGATCCGACCCGGTCCGGCGCCGAGGGAAAGCCCGCACCCGACAAAACTGGTTCGGGCCAGAGCACATCCATCGACGAAGTGGGTCAGAACCGCGATGACGCGCCTTCTGGCGAGCAGATCAGCGGTTGCCTCGACATCGACCGGATTGTCGTTCCCCCTCCGGCGCCGGTTCCAGACGGTCGCGCCTGACCGACCCCGACCGAGTGAAGGACGCCTTGTGCCAATAGGTTCGATAGGAGGCGTCCTTCACTCAGTCCATGGCTTGGTCGAGGTCGGCGATCAGATCGTCGATGTCCTCGATACCGACGCTGAGCCGGACCAGCGAGGCCGAAACCTGCAACGGTGAGTTCGCCGTCGACGCGTGCGTCATCCGGCCAGGATGCTCGATCAGGGACTCCACTCCACCCAGCGACTCGGCGAGAATGAAAAGCCTTGTGCGTGAACAGATGTCGACTGCGACAGATTCCCCACCGGAAACGGTGAAGGACACCATCCCACCGTACCCACGCATTTGGCGTTCAGCGATCTCGTGCCCGGCGTGCCCGGGCAGTCCGGGATAGAGCACTGACTCGACGGCCGGGTGTCCGGACAGCCATTCGGCCACCTTCCCGGCGTTGCTGCAGTGCCGTTCCATCCGCACGCCGAGGGTCTTGACGCCCCGCAGCACCAGCCAGGAGTCGAAGGCACCGGGCACAGCACCGAGTGCGTTCTGGGAGTACGCGAGTTGCTCTCCCATCCCGGCATCGGCCACGACGACCGCGCCACCGACCACATCGGAGTGTCCGCCGAGGTACTTCGTCGTGGAGTAGACCACCGCGTCGGCCCCGAGTGCCAGCGGTCGTTGCAGGTACGGCGAGGCGAAGGTGTTGTCCACGACCAGCCTGGCCCCGCCACCGTGTGCGATCTCGGCCAGTTCGCCCACATCCGCGATCGACAACAACGGGTTGGTTGGCGTCTCGCACCAGATCAACCGAGTATTCGGTTGCAGCGCAGCGCGAACCGCGTTCAGGTCACTGAGATCGACCGACGTGTGCTCGATCCCCCACGTGGAGAGCACGGCATTGAACAGCCGATAGGTACCGCCGTACGCGTCGGCCGGGATGAGCACGTGATCCCCCGGCCGGCACATCGTGCGTACCAGGGTGTCCTCAGCCGCCATCCCTGAGGCAAAGGCCAGCCCACGCGCGCCACCGTCCAGGGCTGCAAGACAGGTTTCCAGCGCGGTACGGGTGGGATTGCCGGTTCGGCTGTATTCGTATCCCGAGCGCAGGCCGCCCACCCCGTCCTGGGCGTAGGTCGAAGTCTGGTGGATGGGGACGACGACCGAGCCGGTGACGGGATCGGGCTCCTGCCCGGCATGGATGGCGGCGGTCTCGAACCTCACTGGACCGAGGCTAGCGCGCCGCGATCGACCGCCCGAGGACCGGTGGACAACGCCAGCGCGGCACGGCCAGCAGTACCTAGCCTGAACCCGGCGAAGATGGTTTCTCAGCACGGCTTCACCGGAGAGGGGCGCATGGCCAACGGACACAGTCGAGTGACTGTCATCAGTCCCGATCGGCGGATCGATCTCTCGCTTCCCGGCTCAGTGCCCCTGGGCGATCTGATGGCCCAACTATTGGACCTGTGCACCGATCACCACGACCGCACCGGCGCGCTGGCCTGGACGCTACGACCGGTGGGAGGCACGGGGCTGGCCTGGGAAAGCAGCCTGGAATCGGCGCGGGTGCGGGATGGGGCAGTTCTCGAACTGTGTCCCCGGTCCACTGCCGCTGCGCAGTGCACCGTCGAGGACGTCCGCGACGCGACCGAGGATGCCGTCGACCGGACCGTAGGGACGTGGAGCCGCCGGGATACCACGACGATTGCCGTGCTGACCCTCGCCGTTCTCGGCGCCATCGTTGCGGCCCTCCCAAATCTGTGGGCTACGTCGTCGGTCAACGGTGTGCCCGTGGCCATCGCCACTACGGGCGTCTTGCTGTGGGGGTGTGTATCGGTGGCCCGACACGACCTGACTGTTGCCGCACATGCCCTCCTGGCGGCAGGCTTGATCTGGACCGGTGCCGTAGTCCTGGCCGCGACGACGCCCGCCACCCTGGCCGCGGCCACTCTGACCCCTGCCATTCGGGGGGCGCTGACCGGTGCGGCCATCCTCGGCGCTACTGCAGTCGTGGCCTGGGCAGTGCCACGGCTGACTGCCTGGTCGGCTGCCGCGGCTGTCGCGTTCGGCGCCACACTGGTCTGGGCAGCCATGGACCTGGCCGGGCGATCCATCGACGAGGCCATCGCTGTCGGCACCGTGCTGGGCGTTCTGAGCCTGGGTGTCCTACCGCGTGCCTCGCTGGCTGCCGGAGGTCTGGCCGGGCTCGACTACCTCGTTCGTACCCGCGGCGGCGTCTACCCTGACACCGTCGTCGCGACATTTGTCCGATCTCGTGCGCTGCTGACCGGGGCGCTGTTCGCCACGGCCGGACTCACCGCTGCTGGATCGTTTCGGCTCGAGTTCGCTGGTTCGTCGCTGCAGGTGGCCCAAGCCGCCGCGATCGCCGGCTGCCTGGTTCTGCGGGCCCGGGCGTTCTCCCAGTTTTTGCATGTTCTGACCCTCGTGCTCGCTGGAACCACCGCACTCGTGGTGCAGCTGACCGCGGACCTCTTGCACGCGGCGCCACGTCTGACCACCATCGCCGCCCTCGGACTGGTCCTCACTTGGACGGCCTTGCTTGCCCGAGGCGGCATGTCCACCCGCAACGATGTCACCGGTGCCCGAAGCCGCCGGCTGCTCGACATCGCCGAATCATTGACTGTCGCCACGTTGATCCCGCTTTTGGCTGGGAACCTGGGGGTCCTTGACTGGGTACGCGAGTTGGTGAACTGAGCAGTGCAACAAAGACTTTCAGTCAACGACGTGTCAACATCAGCCCCTGCGCCACGACGGCTGCTGCTCCGGTCACGTGCAGTCGGTCGCCTTCCGGCCGACGTGAAACCGTGGGCACCGGCCCGGGACTGGCGACGACTGCTCAGTGCGGTCCGACTGGGTTTGACCACCTACGGCGCCGCTGCCGTCGCCCACGAGCATCACGCCACCGGCACTGCCCTGCGCTCCCGCCAGATCCGGCCTCGGCGGATCGCGGTCATCGGCAGTAACGGCGGCGTCGGTACGACGACGACCGCCGCGCTGTTGGCCAGCGTGTTGGCCGCCTCAAGGGACGACCAGACGCTGCTGCTCACGGTGCACAGTGACGCTTCCGATGTTGCCGCCCGGTTGGCGGTCCCGCATGCGCCCAGCGTCAGCGAGGTTCTGGCCG
Source organism: Geodermatophilaceae bacterium (assembly GCA_013811975.1). GTDB lineage: Bacteria > Actinomycetota > Actinomycetes > Mycobacteriales > Geodermatophilaceae > JACCQS01. Next base: position 9,690 of record JACCUF010000361.1, read on the forward strand.
GGCTGCGCCGTCACGGCCGGATTCCGCCAACTCCGGTGACCCGTACCGGTCTTCGGGTCCTGTCCGCACCACCGCCCGGCAGCGCTGCGGTCGACACCGGGCTGTCCGCTCTGCTCGACGTTGCCGCCTCCGGCCATGCCAGTGTGGTGGTCGACGCTGGCGTGGCGAGTCGGATCGGTGACCTCGCGACCTTGGCCGACCTCTTCGACACGGTGGTCCTGGTCTGCGGAACATCCGCCGATGCGATCGCGGCGAGCAACGCGGTCAGTGCCAGATGGCGCGCACAGCTCGCGCCTGAGACCGCGACGCGCCTGATCCTGGTGCCCGTTCGGAGCCGCGCTGGTACCGACCCGGTAGGCATCGATCCTGTGGAGCGACTTCTGGCCGACGGGAACGCGGCGCACGTAATGGGCCGCGATCGGGAATTGGGGCGGGGGGCAACGATCGACCTGAGCACGGTCTCCGGCCCAAGCCTGACCACAGCCCTCGAACTCGGCGCCGACATCATGGGCCACCGCTGACTTCCCATCCAGGCGCACTTCAGGCGGGGTCGGTCCAGGCGATCTGGACCTGCTCGGGTGGCATGCCGCGACGGGCCAGCAGCGCACGACCGGGCGGCAACCGCAATGAAGCCACGCCGGCGACCAATCGGCCCTCGGTCCGATCACCGGAGAACAACAGCCCCGGGCCGGCCAGATCGGTCAGGGTTTGGGTCACCGATTCGAACATCGCGCGGCCGGCCCCGCCGGTACGGCGTGCGGTGACGACATGCAGGCCGACGTCACGGCCCTGCGGGAGGTACTCGGCCAACGGTGCCAGTGGATTACCTGCGGCTCCGGTCACCAGGTCGTAGTCGTCGACGACGATCAGGATCTCGCGGCCGCTCCACCAGGTACGTGCCCGGAGCTGCTCGCTGGTCACGTCGGGTGCTGGCAACCGCAGGGCCAGGCCCTGGCAGACCTCCGCGACGGCCTGGCGGGTACCCGCCGGGCTGGTGCAGTAGGCCAGTAGATGCTCCGGCGGCACAAGATCGAGATTCGCGCGGCGGTAGTCGACCATGACGATCCCGAGGTCTGCGGGCATTCGGGCCTGGACCAGCTGACGAAGCAAGGTCCGCAGGAACGTCGACTTCCCGGACTGGGATTCGCCGTACACCTGCAAGTGTGGATCGGTTCCGAACAGGTCCACCCGGATCGGTGCCAGGTCCCGCTCGGACAGTCCCACCTGGACTATGCATCCCCGACCGGTCACCGGCTCGAGCGGCTCGACTTGCGCCTGTCGACCGGTCAGCTCGGACAAGGTCAACATGGACGGAAGCACCCGGACCGGGCTCACGCCACCACCTGGCCAACGGCTGCGCGCTTGGCGCACCAGATCTTCGACCCCAGCGGGTAGATCGTCCAGACTCGCTGCCCCGTCGATCCGGGGAAGCGCGATCTGCACCAGGTTTCCCCCCGGGACGAGAGCGCGGCCGGGGACGTCGGCAGGCACCGATTCCGCCAGCCGTCGGTCGATCACAGAGTCGAAAGCATCGGTCAGCCGTAATTCGATCCGTCCGGGAAGTGCTGCAGCCAGCCGCATCCGGACCTGCGATCCGGTCGAGGCCGACATGACGGTGTGCACGCCGAGCGAGGGACCACGATTCGCGATGGTCATGAGCTGGTCTTCGAGATCGGGCTCGGCCTCGCGCAGTGCGGCCCACCCGTCCACCACCAGGAACACGTCGCCGAGCACTTCACTGGGCAACGACCCGGACCGGCGGGCGCGCCGCAGACCGTCAGCCCCGTCCCAGCCGTACCTGCCCATCAGGCGTTCACGCACATCGAGCATGCTCAGGACGTCGGCGATCGTTCGACGGACCCGATCGGGCTCGGATCGGTTGCAGGCGCCGGCCACATGCGGCAGCCCCTCCAGCCCTGCGAGTGAGCCGCCTCCGTAGTCCAAGCAGTAGATGCCCACCTCGCCCGGCTGGTACCGCAGCGCCAACGAACAGATCATCGTGCGCAACAGGACGCTCTTGCCCGACAGTGCGGCACCCACGACCAGCAGGTTCCCCAGTGGCCCGGCAAAGTCCCAGACCAGCGGGGCCTGCCGCTGCTCCAATGGAATGTCTTGAAGACCGAGCACCGCGCTCAACTGCGAATCGAGCTGTCCCCCCGCGCGGTCATGGCCGGCTGCCGAACCTTCGGGCACCGCATCCAGAGTCAGCGCACGAGGCAGTGGCGCAATCCAGACCTGGCGCACGCGCGCCGCCCCGACCCCGGACAGCCGTTGGACGGCCACGTCCAGAATGGTCGGTGTCGTGCCGCTCGCGGTGGATGCCGGCTGGGCCGCGGCCGCCATCGCGTCGAGTTCCCCAGCTGAACTGACAACCGTGGAGATGTCGGTCATCGTGGAGAAAGGGACGACCGGTGCGGAGGTATGGAGCCCGCCCGTCGGTCCTCGGTAAGGGGTGGAGACCAGCGCGGCCTTGAATCGTTCGAAGACGGTAGTGTCCACCTTGAGGTAGCCGGCTCCGGGCTCGGGTGGCAAATGGTATGCGTCCGGAACCCCAAGTGCCTCACGACTTTCGGACTCACTGAACGTGCGCAGGCTGATCCGGTAGGACAAATGCGATTCCAGTCCACGGATCTTCCCAGCATCCAGGCGCTGGGTGGCCAGCAGGAGGTGGACACCGATCGAGCGTCCGATTCGACCTACGGCCAGGAACAGCTCGGCGAAATCCGGTCGCGCGGCGAGCAACTCGGTGAACTCGTCGATGATGACGAGCAGATGCGGCATCGGCTCGAGCGCGCCGGCCCCGGCGCCGGCGCGCTGATCGACGAGGTCGGCATAGGCCTGCAGGTTCGGCAGGTTGCCGGCGTCGGCGAGCATTCGCTGCCGACGGGTCAGTTCGCCATACAGTGCATCCCGAAAGCGTTGCACCAGACCGGGATCAGCGGCGAGATTGGTCACCATGCCGGCCATGTGCGGCAGCTCGGCGAATCCAGCGAAGGTCGCGCCTCCCTTGAAGTCGACCAGTAGCAGGGCCAGCCGGTCCGGTGGGTGTCCGATGACCAGTGAGGTGACCATCGTGCGCAGCATCTCGCTCTTGCCCGATCCAGTGGCCCCGACGACGAGTCCGTGTGGACCCATGCCACCGCGTGCGCTCTCCTTCAGGTCCAGGTGCACAGGCTGACCGTTCGCGCCTACGCCGACCGGGACCCGTAGGAAGTCCCGCGCCGAACCAGGTCGCCAGCTCCGCTGCGGATCGAGTTCGGCCACATCCGGCACACCGATGATGTCTCGAAGGCCCACAGTCGAGGTGAGTACGTCGGAGACGTCGTCCTCGGCCAGTCGTAATGGACACAGTGACCGGGCCAACGCTGCGACTGAGGAGACGCCAACCTCGTCGACGGTCCGTACGACCACGCCCCCGGTCGCGCAGGGCCCTCCCTCGAGCATCGCACCGACGTTCGGATCAGGAGCGGTGTCGAGTTCCATGGTGATCCGCAGATCCACCTGTTCGGGCTCCTCGCGCCGATGGGCCACAAGGTTGATCAGGTGAATGCCCAGGTCAGCCGGCGAAGCACTTGAGCCGGCGTCGAGTTGCGGTGCACAGTATTGGAACTCCCCGTCCACGAATACGACCAGCTGTCGCAGTCCACGCCCAGGGGGCCTGCCCCGGCGACGTTCGGCGTCGGCCCTACGGACGTCCAAGTCCTCGCCGATCTTGGCCAGCAGCTCCGCAAACGAGGCCGTCACGAGCAGATCGTCCCCTACTGGACCACCCGGGGCAGCCTGTCCAAGGGGGATCGTCCCTTTTGCGTTGTGCGGCAACCACTTCGCCCATTCCCATAGATCAGCCAATGGCGTTGCCCGTACGATTGCGACCCGGACGTCGTCGGGTGGGTGCAGGGTCACGAGCTGGCCGATCAGGCCGCGAGCCAAAGCGCGCGTACGGTGCCGATCTCCGACAACGCTGAGGTAGCCGATCTCGGCAAGCGGTACGGTGATCGGCTGGTCGCTGAGCGCGGCGTACCGTTCGACCAAGCTCTCGGCAGCGGACAGACAGACCGGGTCGTAGGTGACCAGCGGGTTGGATCGGTCCACTTGGACGCGCAGACCCGCCGCCAGGGGTGTCATTCCGACGCCGAGCCGCACCTCGAGGAAGTCTGGGTCACCCGGCCTTCGTTCCCATCGTCGCGCCGGGAGCCTGGCGATGTCCAGAAGCTCCTCGGATCTGGGATGGCGCAGTGCTGCGCGGGCACGCTGACGTGCGGCAGCCTCGCGGGCTGTCCGTCGCATCCCCTCGAGGTAGTCGAGATAGCGCTCCCGGTTGTCACGTTGCCTCCGTCGGGCGCTGGACCGCGTACCCACGAAAAGCACGATGCCCAGACCCACTGAAACCACCATGAACAACAACCCTGCTGCGGCGAACAGCGGGCGGTCCTGGTTGGTCAGTGCGATCAGCAGCGATCCCGACCCGGACACCAGGGGCATCACGATCATGGCCACGTTGGTGGATCCGCCCTGCCCCTCACTTCGCTGGGGCGGCGCAGCCAGAATGAGAGGGTCGTCGCTACCCAGCGGCTCGGCCAGGTCCAGGGGGGCTGGTCGGCGCACGAGAACGGTGGTCATCTGAGATTGACCCGCTCGCGACCGGGCGGTCGGCAAGCCACCGGTCATACCGCCCAGGGCGCGAAGCGTTCTGCATTGCCACGATCGGTTTCGGCAGCAGCCTGCCCGCCGGCTCCGGCGCTGGCACCGAGGTCCTGCATGTGAGCCCGCAGCCGGACCAGGTCGTAGACGCGTTGCTCGCAGAACATGGAGACACCGGTGACCACGGGTGGCTCGACAACGGCATCCGACACTCCCGTGATGGCCGCACGAAAGTCGAGGTCGATGCGCTCGTACTGCTCAGATGCTGTCGCGGCGTTGCCGGCGGCCTGTGCGGCTTCGCCCGTCGAAACCCCGATCTGATCCTCGTCACCCATGCCTGAGACCTCCGTGCTCGACCAGCTGACACCGACCGCGACTTTCCGTGCCGACGGATGGAACCTAGGCAGCCGGCCCTTCTCTTCGCTGACGTTGTCCACACCTCGATGGCACTCGTTGGAGGCAGAGCGGCCATGAGCAGTTGTCCACAGGTACCGCGGGCGACCCAGCGCCGAACGGCCCGGAGCGCCTAGCCTCGTCGCTCATCGAGGCCAGCCTCGCGCCCGCTACCGCAGGCGATTCCCGGCGGCCTCACATAGAGGAGGACGAATATGAGCGACGACTTCGTCGGCCTTGCGCAGGCAAACGCGCTGGGCAGGGGCGGTACCGAGTTGGACAGCAGTTCAGACCAGCTGTTCGGCAATCTGCAGGGACTGGTCAGCGAACTCGAAGCCGATCATCGGGCCATGAAGGGTGGTTCCCTGCAGGCCTTCGCGCAAGTCAAGCAGGAGCTGTTCGCTCGCTTCCAGGAGCTGGTCGCGTTCTGTCGGGCCAACGGCATGAACCTCAATGCCGCGCAGGCCAAGGTCACGGCCACCGACCAAGCCGGTTCCGAACAGTTCTTCGCCGTCGGCTCCGCAGTCGACGGGATCACCTCCCGGATGTCTCGCGGCTGACCGGCTGGCGTCAAACCAAACCCAATGCGAATCAAACGATCGAAGGAGCACTTCTGATGAGTTGGGACGTGTACGGAAACGTCGGCCTGCTGAAGAACCTGGCCGACACACAACAGAGCTTCCACAACCGGTTCCAGGGAGTCATGAACTCGGTCGACTCGGCCGCCAGACAGACTCTCGGGCAGTGGGACGGGGCCGGCCAGGCCGGATTCTCTCAAGCCTCGGTGGAGTACGAACGGCTGCACACCGCCGTCCAGTCGGCCTTCTCGCGGCTGATCGCCAGCACCAACGAGTCCGCGGACTCCTACGGGCGGCTGACCCACCACCTGCACGGCCTGTTCGACTGAGCCCGAGAGACTCGTGCCCATCGCAGCCCCCATGACCCCATCCGTCAGCGCTGGACCGGCCGTTCTCGCCGATACTCTGCCGAGCCGGGCGATGTCCGATTCGCAGGGGGTGGCCAATTCTCAAGGTATCGATCCGGAGCGGCTGCTACTGGACGCAGCGGCACTGAGGCGCCGGCAGTTGTGCGTCGCCTTCGTGCACGGCTCGCAACGCTCCTGGCGGGTACGTCGACGCGTCTGGCCGGCTGCGGTCGCGGGGCTGCTGGTCGTAGCCATCGCGATCGCGGCACTGGCAGTGGCTGCAGCCTTCGCTGCCCAACAGAAACTCGACGGTGAGCCGCCTAGCCAGTCAATAGAATTCCGGCCGAGACTAGGCGCTGGCGAGGTAGCCGAGCACGTCCTGACGGGTCAGCACTCCGCGCGGCTTTCCGTCTGCGAGCACGACTGCGGCGTCGCGTCCCTTGAGTACGGCCAATAGTTCAGCCACCGGCTCATTGGCGCCTACCTGCGGAAGAGGCGGACCCATGTGGGCCTCGAGCTTGTCGGTCAAGCTCGCCCGACCGGTGAACAGCGCGTCGAGCAGCTCGCTGTCCACCACCGAGCCAACGATCTCGGCCGACATCACCGGGGGCTCGGACAACACGACCGGCACCTGGGAGACCCCGTACTCGCGCAGGATGTCCACCGCTTCGCGAACCGTCTCGTTCGGGTGCACGTGGACGAGCTCTGGCAGGGAGCCGGCCTTGGCCAACAGCACATCCCCGATCGTCGTCTGCTCGTCCCCGCGGGACAGGAAACCGTAGTCGGCAAGCCAGTCGTCATTGAAGATCTTGGACAGATAGCCGCGGCCGGAGTCAGGCAGCAGGACGACGACGAGATCGCCGGCAGCCGCCTGCTGGGCCACCCGGAGCGCCGCTGCGGCGGCCATCCCGCACGAGCCACCGACCAGCAGACCCTCCTCGCGAGCCAGCCGCCGTGTCATGGCAAAGGAATCCCGGTCGGAGACGGCCAGGATCTGGTCCGGCACCTGAGGGTCGTAGGCCCGCGGCCAGAAGTCCTCGCCGACACCTTCGACGAGATAGGGCCGTCCCGAACCACCGGAATAGACCGACCCTTCCGGATCTGCCCCGATGATCTTGACCCGGCCGTCGGAGACTTCCTTCAGGTAGCGCCCGGTGCCGCTGATCGTCCCCCCGGTGCCGACGCCGGCCACGAAGTGGGTGATCGCCCCCTCGGTCTGCTGCCAGAGTTCCGGGCCGGTCGTCTCGTAGTGGGATCGAGCGTTCATCGGGTTGGAGTACTGGTCGGGCTTCCACCCCAGCGGGGTCTCGCGGGCCAGCCGATCAGAGACCTGGTAATAGGACTCCGGATGTTCTGGCGGCACAGCCGTGGGGCAGATGACCACCTCGGCGCCGTACGCCCGCAGTACGTTGATCTTGTCGTCTGACACCTTGTCCGGACAGACGAAGATGCACCCGTAACCACGCTGCTGCGCGACCAGGGCCAGACCGACACCGGTGTTACCGCTAGTGGGCTCGACGATGATGCCGCCCGGGACCAATGCGCCCGAGGCCTCAGCGGCATCGATCATCCGTACCGCGATCCGGTCCTTGACCGATCCGCCGGGGTTGAAATACTCGATCTTGGCCGCCAGTCGGGCCGACAAGTCGGATCCGATTCGGCCCAGTCCGACCAGCGGCGTGTTCCCGATCAGATCGACCACGCTGTCGACGAAACGCACGGCCCTCACCCTACGGGCACCCGAGGAAGGTTGTTCGGGCCCAAGCCTGGCAGGACTAACCTCGGCACAGTGATGAGGGGATGAATGGCACCGTGCGTCGCGCCGCCTTGGGGACCGTGATGACCCTGGGCGGGGTCGGCGCGGCCGCCGGTGGCTTGATCAGCCTCATCCTGTCCCAGAGCCGATCAGCACGCCGCGTTGTCGAGCAGCGCAGTCCGATCGTGGGGCCGCCGACCGGCGACGGCGTCTACGGCGACTTCCCCGGTGTGCCGATCAACGTCACCGTTCTGGGTGATTCCAGTGCGGTCGGGCTCGGCGTGGACTCGACCAACGAAACCCCTGGTGTGCTGATCGCCAGCGCCCTGAGCGACTTGGCGTTACGACCGGTGAACTTCACCCGGCTGGCCTGGATCGGCGCCCAGTCCCGTGACCTCGACGTGCAGGTTCGCATCTCACTCGAGGAGTCGCCAGACCTCGATCTCGCCATCATCATGATCGGCGCCAATGACGTGACGACGCGCACCCGACCCTCGGTGTCGGTCCGTTTCCTTTTTGAGGCTGTGACCCGGCTCAAGCAGACCGGATGCGAGGTCGTCGTAGCCACCTGCCCGGATCTCGGCACGATCCGGCCGGTACGCCAGCCCCTGCGATTCATCGCCCGTCGATGGAGTCGCCAACTGGCGGCTCTGCAGACCGTGGCGGTCGTGCAGGCCGGCGGTCGCACCGTGTCCCTAGGAGCGATCCTCGGGCCCGCGTTCGCTCGGGACCCGGAGATGTTCAGCGCTGACGAGTTCCATCCCTCGGCGGAGGGGTACGCCGCAGCGGCCGCCGTCATACTCCCAACGGCAGCCGCCGCCCTGGGACTCTGGCCAGAAGGCGCCCAGCCCCGCGACCGGCCGTTCGGCAAGGAACGGGTCACCTCCGTCGAACACGCTGCATTGCGAGCAGCCGAACGCGCGGGGACCGAGGTGTCGCAGGCAGACGCGGACGCCCCCGTCGCGTCGGGGTGGGCGCGGCTACGTCGTCGACGTCCGTTGGCCATGGTCGTGGTCGAGGACTGCGTCAAGACCGAGGATGCGGGGCGGCGATGAGGACACGTCGTCAACGGCGCCTGGCCGGTCGCATCGCCCGCACCGGTGCGGGAGCGATCGCCGCAGGGCTCGGGGCAGCCGGAGCGCTGCTGGCCGGGCAGCTGATCGCGGCGGCCCGTCGCGACCCCACCGCGCTGTTGGAGCCACCTTCGATCGCCGGCACGTTCGGGGTGAGCGGGGACCCTCCGCTGCGACTGGCCGTCCTCGGTGACTCGGCCGCCGCCGGGTACGGAGTCAGCACGGTTGAGCAGAGCGTCCCGGGCCAGATCGCCAGTCGGCTGTCCGCGGCTGGATGGCGCGTTGAGCTGTCCGGCTATGCCATCGCCGGATCCCGCACCGGTGACCTGGGACCGCAGGTATCGCGGGCGTTGCTGGCTCGCCCGGATCTGGCTGTGCTGGTCATCGGTTCCGATGATGCCGTGCGACTGACCCGGTCGAGTTCAGTCTCTTATGGGGTTGCCGACGCGGTGCGTCGGCTACGCGACCGCGGTGTCCCTGTCGTCGTGGGAACAGCGCCTGACCTGGCCGCGGCTCGCGCGTTGGGTCAGCCCCTTCGCGTGGTTGCCGGATGGCGATCCCGAAAGGTTGCCAAGCTGCAGTCGGCTGCCACCCGGTCTGCTGGTGGGATGTCGGTGGACCTGGCCAAGCAGTGCGGCCCGGTCTTCCGGGCCGATCCTGGCCTCCTGGCCGAAGACGGATGGCATCCCTCCGTCGACGGGGCCCGGATCTGGGTCGATGCGCTGGAGCCGACGATGCTCGACGC